>NZ_CAWMYC010000117.1:0-77851 GCF_963872035.1 Scytonema sp. HK-05 | reverse complement strand
ATTTAAGAAATTGATTGCAAGAAATAAAAGACAGTTAAGACAGTTAAGACAGTTAAGAACTGAATTGAAATAAATAATGGACAGTTAAGACAGTTAAGACAGTTAAGACAGTTAAGCGAAAAAATGGGAAGAAGTAGACATTTAAGAAATTGATTGCAAGAAATAAAAGACAGTTAAGACAGTTAAGACAGTTACTCGCTTCTCGCTCTAAGATTACCTATCTTCTTTTTGTTCTTCCTATGCGCCTGCGGCGGACGCTGCGCTTACGTGTTCTTAGCGACGCCAGTCGCCTGGCTGTCGGAAAACCCTCCTGCATAGCGCTGGCTCGTCTTTGCGGTACCCTGCGGGAAGCCGATGCGCGTCTACGTTAAATTAGGTATTTTTTGGGCGGGAAGCGAGTAAGACAGTTAAGCGAAAAAATAGACAGATACAGATTTATTTAGTTGAAGAAGTGATAAAATCCATGCGTGAAAAAAAACAGCGATCGCTTCACATGAGAACAGCAGGCGCGATGTCTAAAAATTGCTATTTATTGTGTTATAATTGCTTTTCTCTAATCACACTTTGAGATGAGATACCAGGTTGGTGGCAGCCTCCACACTGACGATCCCACATATGTTGTCCGTCAAGCAGACGAAAAACTTTATGCCAGCTTGAAAGCTGGCGAGTTTTGTTACGTCTTAAATTCTCGCCAGATGGGCAAGTCATCGTTATTACAACGCACGAGTTATCGTCTTAGGAAAGAAGGCTATAGCTGTGCATACTTGGACGTCACCCGATTGGGTAGCGAGAATACCACACCGGAACAATGGTACAAAGGCATCATCGTCAGCCTGTTCTACGACTTAAATCTGGCAGAACACCTCAACTTTAAGCATTGGTGGGATACGCAAGCAGGCATTTCCCCAGTGCAAAAACTACACTCCTTTGTTGAAGGAGTTTTACTGCCAAATGTTCAAAGCGAATTTCTGCCAGACGGCAAAGCTGAACGCATTTTCATCTTTATTGATGAAATTGATAGTTTACTGAGTTTGAGTTTTCCTGTCAGTGACTTTTTTGCCTGGATTCGTCATTGCTATAATCAGCAGGCACACGACCCGAATTTTCAACGCTTGGGATTTGCACTGTTTGGAGTAGCCAGTCCATCTGATTTGATTGCCGACAAGCGCCGGACACCCTTTAACATTGGTACAGCGATTGAGTTATATGGGTTTCAACTGCATGAAGCCAAACCATTGCTCCGAGGGTTAGAGGAAGTTGTCAGCCAACCTGAAATTGTGCTGCGAGAGATTATTTACTGGAGTGGGGGACAACCGTTTCTGACTCAAAAACTCTGTCAGCTCATTGTCCGAACAGCTTTAGAGACATCAAGTAGAAAAATTGTCCTACCTCCAGCAACTGAAGCATTTTGGGTAGAGCAATTGGTGCTACAGCACATTATCCAACACTGGGAAGCAAAAGATGAACCGGAACACCTGCGCACGATTCGCGATCGCCTACTTTTCAACGAACAGCGGGCAGGAAGGTTGTTAGGTGTTTATCAGCAGGTGTTGCAAGCTCTTGAAACAGACACTCAAACATCTGGTGTCCCTACCGATGATAGTCGAGAACAAACAGAACTTTTACTATCGGGATTGGTTGAGAAACACAACGGCTATCTCAAAATTAAAAATCCTATCTACCGCAGTGTCTTTAATTCTGAATGGGTACTCAGGCAGTTAGACAATCTGCGCCCCTACTCCCAGGCATTCAATGCATGGGTAGCCTCTGGTTATCAAGATGAATCACGTCTGCTGCGGGGGCAAGCGTTGCAAGAGGTGTTGGAATGGAGTGGGCGCAAAAGTCTCAGCGATTTGGATTATCGATTTTTGGCAGCTAGCCAGGAACTGGAACGCCGGGAAACTGAGCAAAGACTGAAAGCAGAACGACTCAAAGAAGTTGAAGCACGACTAGCACAAGAGAAAAGAACGGCTTTATTACAAAGGTTTTTGTTAGTTGCAGTGTGTATCGGGTTGCTCGTTTCTAGCGGATTGGGACTAGGGAGTTTCATTCTGTACCGCCAAACTCTCAAAAGCGAATATCAAGCCAGAAGCAGCGAAATTCAAGCGCTTGTATCTTCTTCTGAAGGACTTTTTGCCTCAAATCGCAGATTGGATGCGCTCATAGAAGCAATCAAAGCCAAACATAGACTGCAAAAACTAGGTAAACCAAACACAAATCTTGAGCCTCAAGTGGACAATGTATTACGGCAAGCAGTTTATGGAGCAGATGAATACAACCGTTTTTCTGGTCATACAGCAGCTGTTTTGGCAGTAGATGTCAGTCCTGACAGTTCTCTGATTGCTTCAGCAAGTACAGATAAAACAATCAAGCTTTGGCGACGTGATGGGACAGAAGTTGCAACTCTCAAAGATAAAGCAACAGTTAGGGCAGTCGATTTTAGTCCTGACGGTCAGATGCTCGCCTCGGCAGGTGAAGATGGTACAGTTAAACTCTGGAAGCGAGATGGCCAGCTGCTAAGAACTCTTAAAGGTCACACTGCTTCGGTCTGGGGAGTCGCCTTTAGTCCCGATGGTCAGATGCTCGCCTCTGCCAGTTTCGACGGAACTGTGAAACTCTGGAAACTCGATGGTCAGCTGCTAAGAACGTTTCAACCTAACACTGCTTCGGTCTGGGGAGTCGCCTTTAGTCCTGATGGTAATATCGTTGCTGCCGCATGTTTAGACAATACAGTAAAACTTTGGAAACGAGACGCTACAGGCTGGCAAAATGCCCAACCTCTACAAACTCTCCAAGGTCACACCGCTTGGGTTATAGGAGTTGCTTTCAGCCCTGACGGTCAGATCATTGCTTCATCGAGTGAAGACAAAACTGTGAACCTTTGGAAGCGAGACAGCACAGATGGAAGCTACCGCCAGTATAAAACTCTTAAAGGTCACAGTGCTGGGATTTGGGGAGTTGCTTTTAGTCCGGATGGTCAAACTATTGCTTCCGCCAGTCTCGACAAAACGATTAAACTTTGGAACATTGATGGTACAGAACTGAGGACGCTTAGAGGACACAGTGCGTCAGTTTGGGGAGTGGCTTTTAGTCCCGACAGCAGCTTTATTGCTTCGGCGGGCACAGAAAACGTTGTCAGACTCTGGCAGAAAGAGAATCCATTCCAGAAGAGTATCATTGCCTATCAAGCCGGGATTTGGTCAATAGCTATCACCTCCGACAGTTCGACAATCGCCACAGCCAGCCACGAAAACACTGCTAAACTTTGGAGTCGCCAAGGCAAATTGCTCAAAACTTTCACTGAATCTGAAGGCGCAGTCTTCGAGGTTTCATTCAGTGGCGATGGTAAGTTAATTGCTCTTGGCACTTACAATGATATGGTAAAACTCAAGAAGCGAGATGGCACTTCAGTCGCTAGTTACAAAGATCCTCTCGGTAAACTCTTAGCAGCAGTCTTGAGTCCCGACGGACAAACAATCGCAATGTCAAATGTTAACAAGATTGTTCAGATATGGCATAGAAATCGTCCTTCCCCGCAGATTCTCAAAGGACATCAAGCCGAAGTTTGGCACGTCGTATTTAGTCCCGACGGTCGGCTTGTTGCCTCAGCCAGCGGCGATGGTACTGTTAAACTGTGGACGCTTGATGGCAAGTTGTTCAGAACTCTTGTAGGACACTCGGCGGCAGTATGGAGAGCTGCCTTTAGCCAAGACAGCAAAATGGTAGCTTCTGGAAGTGGCGACAAAACCGTTAAGCTGTGGACACTTGAGGGCAAGTTGCTGAAAACTCTCAAAGGTCACACAGCGGCGATTTGGGGAGTTGCGTTTAGTCCCGATGGAAAAATAGTTGCTTCTGGCAGCGTGGATGCTACCGTCAAACTTTGGAAGGTGGATGGTACAGAAGTAACCACCCTCAGAGGACATACCGCAGCGATTAGGGATGTTGCCATCAGCCGCGATGGGACAATGCTTGTCTCAGGGGGTGATGACAACACACTCATTTTGTGGAATTTGCAGCGAATTCTCAATCTAGATGCACTGGCTTATGGTTGCGCTTTGGTGCAAGATTATTTGAAAACTAATAAAGAAGTGGAGAAAGGCGTGAGCGGATCTCTAACCCAGGGCGATCGCTTTATCTGCAATTGATCAGCTTCCTACTTGCTACTTTTTACGGCGTTCCCACTGCTCCAGAGTAAATTAAGCCGCGTTGCATATCCATAGTCAAAATAGCTCCATCCCGAATCACTTGTGTCGCCTTTTTGACTCCAACGATGACTGGCACACCAAGACGTAAGCCAATCACAGCTGCATGGCTGGTGAGACTTTCTTCTTCAGTAATAATTCCGGCAGCTTTGCGAATTGCGTCAACAAAATCAGCACTTGTACCTGAGGCAACCAAAATATCTCCGTGATTAAAGTTACTGGCATCCATGCCACTGAGAGCCACTCGTGCGCGACCACTTACAGAACCTTGTCCCAGTCCAATTCCCTGACCAAGTACCGCCGTCACAACTTCAACTTTAATCAAATCTGTTGACCCGGAAACTCCCTGGAGAGTCCCAGCAGTCATCACGACCAAATCCCCCTGAGATAAGAGTTCTCTTTCTTGAGCTACATTGATAGCTGCTTGGAATGTCTGACCAGTGGAAGGTAATTCTAACATCAACAACGGTTTGACGCCCCATACAAGTTGTAACTGTCGCGCTACATTCACGTGAGGTGTCACTGCCAAAATGGGTGTTTGGGGACGAAACTTGGAGACATTGCGTGCTGTTGCTCCTGTTTGCGTCAAAGTCATAATTGCTGATGCTCCCAACTGTTCTGCAATTTGACCGACAGCTTGGCTGATGGCATTCGGAATCGAACGTTTGGTATCTCTGGCTTGATTTGGGTTTCTGTGCAGCGCCACCTCTTGTTCTATGCGTTCGGCAATTCGCGCCATTGTCGCGACAGCTTCCACTGGAAATTTGCCTACAGCAGTTTCATTCGACAGCATGACTGCATCCGTACCATCTAAAATCGCATTTGCCACATCTGACACTTCGGCGCGAGTCGGACGGGGGTTACTAACCATGCTGTCTAACATTTGGGTGGCGGTGATGATGGGAATCCCCATGCGATTAGCAGTCGCAATCAGCCGCTTTTGCAGTACCGGGACATCCTCGGCTGGGAGTTCTACACCTAAGTCGCCTCTTGCCACCATCACCCCATCACACAAAGCCAGAACAGCTTCCATTTGTTCAATGGCTTCGTGCTTTTCAATTTTGGCAATGACTGGCACTTGTTTGCCTGTAGTGGAAATGAGTTCTTTAATTTCTATCATGTCTTGGGGGTTGCGGACAAAGGAAAGTGCGACCCAGTCCACGCCCTGATCCAGACCGAACATCAGATCCTCACGGTCTTTGTCGGTCATTGCCTTAATTGACAGGTAAACTCCGGGAAAGTTCACGCCTTTGTTGTTTGAAAGCGTTCCACCGACAGTGAGGCGACAGTGCAAATCCCCTTTTTCGCGGTTAATCTCCTCTACCAGCATTTCCACGCGCCCATCATCTAGGAGGATTCTTGCCCCTACTGGGACTTCGTCTGCCAAATAATCGTAGGTGACGCAGCTGATTTCCTGTGTGCCGACAACCGGACGATTGGTTAAGGTGAAGCGATCGCCTTTTGCCAGGACTATAGATCCATTTTCAAACTTCCCCAAGCGAATTTTGGGTCCTTGCAAGTCTTGCAGGATGGCTACGGGTTTATTCAGTTCAAAGGCAGTTTGCCGAATGAGGCGAATATTACGCTGATGATCAGCATGAGTCCCGTGAGAGAAGTTTAGCCGCAGTGTTGTTGCTCCAGCTTCAATCAGAGCTTTTAGCGTTTCTGGGCTGCTGGTAGCAGGACCAATTGTGGCGACAATTTTTGTTCGGCGGATAGAATCTTTTAGTTGCATAAAAGCGGAATCTAGGGAGCTACTCAGGGAATCATCCTAATTTAGGAGACACATCTATGTCTGTTGCTGCTGAATCAATCATTAAAGCTGGTAGATCGCAGGTGTGGGGAGTGAAGGGGAGCCGGGGGAGACAAGGTAGACAATTCCCTCTAAGCTTTTGCTGATCCCCCTTGTTCGCCTTGTCCTCTTGTTATATTTTTATATTTCACTAAGGAAGCAAAAGCTTAGAGTCTGTTGAAATCATACCGTTATTGGGCGGCTGATCTGTAAAGAAGTAGATAAATCTTGCTACACATAAATTTATTATTCGTCATTATGTACCGCAAAAGTTCACTTTCCTTATAGAAAAGTGGCATTATCTAAATACTACATCTTAAGTAAAGCAACAAGGAGTTCATAATGCTGATGTCGGAGGCACAGAAGCCACTGACAGTCCCGCCAAAGGAATTTTTAGCGCCTCCGGGTGATTTTAATCCGACGCTGCTTATGTTCTTGGCAGCTGCGGGAATATTTGTTTTGTCTAACTTTGGTTACTGGGTTTGGGAATGGCCGCACTGGTTGTGCTTTAGTGCAAATACCCTGGCTTTACACATTGCAGGAACTGTAATTCACGACGCCTGCCACCAGTCTGCCCATCGTAACCGAATTATTAACGCCATTTTAGGACATGGCAGTGCCCTGATGCTGACTTTTGTCTTCCCAGTGTTTACACGCGTGCATTTGCAGCATCATGCCCATGTCAACGATCCAGAAAACGACCCGGATCATTATGTTTCCACAGGTGGTCCTTTGTGGTTGCTTCCAGTCCGCTTTTTATACCACGAGGTGTTTTTCTTTCAGCGGCGACTATGGCGTAAATATGAGCTACTGGAATGGTTTGTGAGTCGCTTGTTTGTTGTTGGAATTTTTTGTATCTCAATTCATTACCACTTTTTGGGCTACGTTCTCAATTTTTGGTTTATCCCTTCTGCCGTTGTCGGGTTAGCACTTGGTTTATTTTTTGATTATTTACCCCATCGTCCTCACCAAGAGCGCGATCGCTGGAAAAACGCTCGTGTCTACCCTAACTCAATTCTGAATTTCCTGATTATGGGGCAAAATTATCATTTAATTCATCATTTGTGGCCTTCTATTCCGTGGTATAATTACCAGCCCACATATTATTTGATGAAGCCCCTTTTAGATGAAAAAGGCTGTTATCAAACTTCAGGTTTACTGCAAAAAAAAGACTTTTGGGAGTTTGTGTATGACATTTTTTTAGGAATTCGGTTTCATCATCACAAATCACCTGAAAATTAGCAAGGGGAGCTTCAAACTCTTAGTACTGCAAAACCAATGCCCCCTAAAGCGCAATCAAATCAACACGGAAGTCATCAAAAACAGTAGTTATCCAATAATCACAAATAGTTTAGTGATTATTAAGCGAAATAAGGGTCGGGAACAGCAAGCAGGGGAAGCATATAGCAAACTTTTGCTGACCGACCAGGGGCAAAAGCCAATCGAGCAAGCTGGGTTTATTCCAGTTTGCTAGACTTGGTTGACTTTAGCAAATATCCATTTCTGGATTTCATGAGAAATGCTAGAACGTGTCATCCTACGATAAAGGCTGGGGCATATTCCAGTCAGGACGTAAGTTTTCGGCGTGACGCAAATATGTATGGTAAATTTGGACGGAGGCAGGCAGATAGGCGTGAACTAAAAACCGGATGCAGCGCTCTAAGCTACCATCAACGTGCATCTCCTGTACATCCAACATGGGGACATTGTCCCAGTGAGCGCGTGAACGTGCAATTGCAGCAGGAAAAGTAGCATTTAAATCGCGTGTGACTGAGAAAGTCACACTAATAATATCTGTTGGATGCAATTGATTCCGTTTTTCCAGTTCATCTAGTAGTTCCATCACAGCTTGTCGCATTGCTTCAACCGTATTTTCCGGAACGGTTGTTGCTCCGCGAATAGCCCACATTCGCCACTCCACAAAAAAATCCTCCTTACGTTTAGTCATGAGTCATGAGTCATTAGTCATTAGTCATGAGTTATTAGTCAAAGGACAAATGAGTCATGACTAATAACCATTTATGGTCTATACATCCATAAGGGCAAACCATTGGTAGACACTTCAAATTCGACCCAATTGATACCAGCCCCAAATCCTGAAGAAACTTGACGACTTCCTGGCAAGATGCGATTTAACAGAGGTTTGCGTTCTTCTAAGGTGTAGACAGGAGTTTTTTCGGGATCAAGACCAACTAGTTCGGCTGCCCAACGACGGGCATCTTCCTCTGTTCCCAGACGATCTACAATACCTAACTCTACAGCTTGCTGTCCAGTAAAAATTCGACCATCAGCGAAACTTCTCACAGTTTCCACCCCTAAGGAACGCGCATCAGCTACTGTCTGGACAAACTGCTGGTAACTTGTGTCAATTAATTCTTGCAAAATGTTTTGTTCTGGTTCCGTTAGTTCTCGGTCAAACGCCAAAATGTCTTTATAGGGACCAGACTTGATGACCTTGAAGGAAACACCGATTTTTTGCAACAAGCGTTCCAAGTTGTTACCACGCAAAATCACACCAATGCTACCTGTAATCGTACCAGGGTTAGCCATGATATGTTGCGCTCCCATGCCGATGTAGACTCCACCAGAAGCAGAAATATTGCCAAAACTAGCAACAATTTTTACTTTCTCACGCAACCGCTTCAAGGCGCTGTAGATTTCTTGAGAATCTCCCACTGTCCCGCCAGGACTATCAATCCTCAGCAGTAACGCTGGAAATTTTCTTTCTTCTACAGTTTTCAGCGCTTCTAATACATGCTTGCGAGTCGCACTGGCGATCGCACCTGTAATTTCAATACGAGCAATTTGTTTACGATATCTAGGCTTAAAAGGCCAAACCATGAGCAGTCAACAAACTTCCTAATAAACTTAATCATAAAACGTTACGTGCTCAAAGCACTTGCTTTCCCTATGTTAAGAAAAACGAGCTAGTTTTGTGATTATTACAATTTTAATAAAATTTTTATAATTTATGTGTATCTTTATTTGCTATGATAATTCAAGTAGAGAAAAACCTCATAGAGTCTTTTAAGGTTCACTACAAGACCATAAAGTTTTTTATCCTTGAATTTGAGTACTAGCAACCTAGCTCAAGGACTATAAATTCTACAATCAATATATATAAACATTCAATAAAAATAGCGATTAGCCAATGCTCATTCTTGAGCGAGTAGCACTAGCAGCGTTTTTAGTATTGACAATGTAAGTTGCGAATACATTGACCCGAAAGGCTATCAGAGTCAAAAGTCGAGATTTATCGTAAAATTTGATACCGATAATAAGCGTAAGTGTCAAACAGCCCCCCGACAAAACTGCACGTTAAAGAGATAACAAATAGTCCGCCAACAGGAGTGCCACTGCCAAATATGGCAAGAAACTCCATGATCAGAGTTGTGATGACCTCAGTGACGCCTTGTAAACCAGGAATATAGCCGACAAGCGATAGGACGAGTAAAACGCTGCCAAATAAAAACATGGGAGCGACGAAACTGAAAATAATCGATAATACAAGCGAGCGGAGAAAGTTCGTCATAACGGTCATGTAGATAGGCTCCGTAAGTTTATTAGGCAGACCATAGTCGCCTGCCTAGTCGTCACTTTCTACAATAAAGGCGATCGCTCTGTCTCAGGCGTTATTTCAAAAATCTTAAGTTTTTATTAAAATATATACACAATCTTTCCAAGATATGTTGCGAAATCCAAAAAGGGATTAACAGGGCGTAAGCCTTGAAAAATCAATGTTTACAGATGTAGTTGCAGCTATTGTTTCAACGGCAGCCCAGTTCAGAAAAGCTTTAATTTCTGAGATTGCCTTTAAACAAAGTTAATCTTAATTC
The DNA here is from genome assembly GCF_963872035.1 of Scytonema sp. HK-05. Lineage (NCBI taxonomy): Bacteria > Bacillati > Cyanobacteriota > Cyanophyceae > Nostocales > Scytonemataceae > Scytonema > Scytonema sp. HK-05. The sequence goes on along the minus strand of NZ_CAWMYC010000117.1, from coordinate 68,021 downwards.
CAAAAGTGTAACCGAGAGCGACGCCAAGACCCTAGAAATGCTATCACGCTCAAAATAACTCCTGACTCATGACTTAAACTACCGCTTCGTAATTCGCTATGATGACGGCAGTTATAGAGTTAGCTTGTCAACATTGAGTGAGACGATATCCAAATCTAGTTTAGGAGCATGGAGTCAGCGATTGCTGGCAGCTATTTTCTTGGGTGGACAAGTCATGATTCACCTACTTAAGGGAAAAATCCATCGGCGTAATACCTTAGAGCAAATGGCAGCAGTTGGACCGGACTCCTTGTTTATTGCCTTGGTAACGGCTGTTTTTGTTGGCGCAGTATTTACCATTCAGGTGGCGCGGGAATTTATTAACTTTGGCGCGGGAAACGTCGTCGGTGGAGTGCTGGCGATCGCCTTAACACGCGAACTTTCCCCCGTTTTGACAGCAGTGATTTTGGCGGGGCGAGTTGGTTCGGCATTTGCAGCGGAAATCGGTACGATGCAAGTCACCGAACAAATTGACGCCCTTTTAATGTTAAAAACTGATCCAATTGATTATTTGGTTATCCCGCGCGTACTTGCTTGCTGCTTAATGTTACCAATCTTAACGCTTTTGTCTTTGGTAACAGGTATGTTAGGGGGATTAATCGTTGCAACAAACATATATAATCTGTCGGAGACATCGTTTATAGACTCAGCCCGTAACTTTCTCGGCGGTTGGGATATTGTCAGCGCCATGATTAAGGCGTGTTGCTTTGGAATTTTAATAGCCGTAATTGGGTGCAGCTGGGGTTTGACGACAAAAGGAGGAGCAAAAGGAGTGGGACAATCTACCACAACCGCTGTTGTCACTGCCTTGTTGATTATCTTTGTGAGCAACTTTTTTCTTTCTTGGCTGATGTTCCAAGGAACTGGTGGTGGATTTATGCCAGGGTTCTAGACCAATAGCGATTAGGGATTAGGGATTAGGGATTAGGGATTAGGGATTAGGGATTAGGGATTAGGGACAACGCTTTGATTGATGGTTGCTGGTTCCTAGTCCCTAGTCTATAGCCTTCGGGTATGCAAGAAAGCACACGCACTCGTATTCAAAGAACGCCACCGGCACGAGAAAGACCCTCCTACAGCACTTGTCTCACCTAACTTCTAAAATAGAAATAATGTTTACTAACCAAGCAGGAGTTTTTCCTTTTGACGACTTCATATACCCCCAAGGCATCAACCACCGTCGAACTCAAGCCTAGTTACAATATACCTTTGGTATTAGTGATTGCCGCAATTCCAATGCTTGTGGTGCAACCTTGGGTAGCAGGCGCGATCGCACTGTTTGGCTTGTTCCTTATGTTTCAAGCTGTTACACTGCGTCTGTTATTTACTCCCACCGATTTGGATATTTACAGAGGTGAAACATTAATTCGGCGCTTTCCCTACCAGGAATGGCAAAATTGGCGCATATTCTGGAATTCGATTCCCATTCTGTTTTATTTTAAAGAAGTTAAAAGTATTCACTTTTTGCCGATTTTATTTAACCCTAACACTCTCAAAACTTGCTTGGAAGAACGCTGCCCGCGTATTTAATGCTTCACCATGACTCAGTACTGTGTACCCTATAAAGTGATGAGTGGACATGACTTCAGTTCTGAGCACTCATTACTTAAGGCTATCTCAGACTGAATTCAGACTTAATATAGATTGCTGAAAGCTATTTATTCGTGTCACAGGAATTACACTATTGTTTATGAACCCCGAGGAATCTCAAACACCACAAATAACTGATGAGTCGTTGATGCAAAAAGAACAACCAAAACTTGAGCAACCAAAAAATTCATCTGTTGAGTCAGTGGTGGAAAGAGCAGCGCCAAACTCCACAGTTGATAGACAAAATGACCAACCAACTTCTGCTGTATCTAATTTAGCTCCAGAAGAACAAAGCCTGACAGATGAATTAACACAGCAGTCAACTGCTGAAGTGGTGACGCTTTTAGAAGAGGGAACTACCGCGCTGGGGTCAGAAGTAGAATCAATATATCATCGCCAAGAAGAAGAAGCAGCGCAACGACTCGCGCAGTTACAAAGCCAAGAACAAGCGCTAAAAGAAGAAATAGCCAGCCTGCAATTATCCTATAAAAGTGTTCAGGCGCAATTGGGTGGCACTCAAATGGCGTTGGCACAACTGGTGCAAGAAACGCTCTCAGGACTAGAACAACGCAAAGCAGCGCTGCAAATTTCTGTAGAACAGCTAGAACGCCGTCAAGAACGTATTCGCAACGAAATGCGAACCACTTTTGCAGGGACTTCTCAAGACTTAGCGATTCGGGTACAGGGTTTTAAAGATTATCTCACGGGCAGTTTACAAGATTTGGCAGCCGCAGCAGAACAGTTACAACTGGTACCAAAACAGAAACCGGAACCAGAAAAGCTAGAGATCAAACAGGTTAAGCCAGCCGAAGAGCAGCTAGGAACACCACAATTTGCTCAACAGCAGTTCCAAGATACAACAAAACAAATTCGTCGTCTTATCGACCAGTATCGCACGAAACCAGATTATTACGGTCCACCGTGGCAACTGCGCCGCACCTTTGAACCAGTGCATGCAGAACGAGTCTCCAACTGGTTTTTTAGCCAAGGAGGACGAGGTGCTTTACGGACGACAGGCAGTAGGTTGCAGAATATTCTCATTGCCTCAGCAGTGATTTCGATATTACACAAGTTGTATGGCGATCGCATCCGCACTTTGGTGTTAGCCAATACGCCAGAACGTTTAGGTGAATGGCGGCGTGGGTTGCAGGACTGTTTGGGAATAGGTCGTCCAGACTTTGGACCAGACAGAGGCGTGGTATTATTTGAAACAGCGGAAGCTTTGGCACAAAAAGCAGACCGACTGGTAAAAGCCAATCAACTCCCTCTGATTTTGATTGACGATTCTGAAGAGCAAATTAGTTTGGCACTGTTGCAATTTCCCTTATGGTTAGCTTTTGCTCCTGACCCAAAAATGATGAGAAGTTATGATGATAACTACTAAGTCGTCGTTAGTGCTGAGTCACAAAGAACCAAGGACAAAAAACTCATAACTCATAACTCTTAAATATGGCTATTTGGTTAAGTTTGTGCGCGGGGGTTTTGGTTGTGGCTTATCTAGTGGGTTCTACACCCACTGGCTACACAGTAGCTAAGCTATTGAAAGGTATTGATATTCGCTCAGTTGGTTCTGGCTCAACAGGAGCAACCAATGTGCTGAGAACCTTAGGCACAGGACCAGGGGCATTTGTTTTAGTGATAGATTGCTTGAAAGGAGTTTTGGCGATCGCCCTGGTTGACTGGTTTTTCCACTTTGCTGGCAGTCAAAATTTCATTCCTCCAGAGATAAATACCGAGTTATGGCAACCTTTGATGGTCACTTTCGCCGGCTTAGCTGCCATACTTGGGCACAGTAAGTCAATTTTTTTAGGCTTCACTGGTGGGAAATCTGTGGCGACCGGTTTGGGTATTTTGTTGGCGATGAATTGGCAAGTAGGTTTGGCTACCTTTGGCGTCTTTGCCGTTATGCTGGCAATATCGCGGATTGTCTCTTTGAGTTCGATAGCTGGTGCTGTTGCCGTTTCTATTTTCATGGTACTCCTGCATCAACCGTTACCTTACATTTTGTTTGGTGTTCTTGCAGGCTTGTATGTGATTTGGCGACACAGTAGCAATATTGGGCGTATACTTGCAGGGACTGAGCCAAAATTAGGGCAGAACTTACAGGTGGAACAGCAAGAAACTGTAAACTCAGCCTCTTAGAATTAGGCTGAGTTGAACCTGACTGCGTAACGTTTTTATAAAATCATAGAAAAATTTTGGCTCAGGGATCAGGACTTTCTTAGAACTCAGCACTCGGTATCACTTGCTCTGAAATCCATTTTAGATAGGGTTCAGAACCAGCAACAATAGGTAGAGCAATAATTTCCGGTACTTGATACGAGTGCAGTTCACAAATTTTTGCTGACAAAATAGGAAATTTGCTCAAGTCTGTTTTAATCAGCAATTGCCATTCCTGCTCCTTGTGTATTTGTCCTTGCCAAGTATAAATGGAATGGATTGGCAACAGACTAACACACGCAGCAAGTTTAGCCTCTACTAGAGCATTTGCGATAGCTTGTGCCTCCTGCTCTGAAGAAGCTGTTACAAACACTACGCCGTAGTCTGTTGATTCAGCCATGACCAAAACTTTTTCGCTCCTCACAATTAAACACTAGACGACAAAGAGTAAACCTGACCATCAATCAACAGTCGAGTGATTCCCTTTGCCTGTAGATGATAACGAGCCTTGTGCAGCATTTTACTATCGGGAATTTTAATCACGCGATCGCGCTTGGTTGAGAAGCGCTTTGCCACTCGGTGGTTATCAAATACTGGGAGCGTTCTTTGCTGGGTTTCTAAGTTAGGAATTTGCCCCAAGTCGCCAAAGTCCCGCAGTGGACGAGTAATTAATTCCGACGAGCGGTCTATTACCAAATAGCAAGTTTTGGGCAAACTGGCTGCTGACAGTGGCAAAACTCGAACTAATGACTCTCCCGATCTTGGTCTTGTGACAAAAGGTCGGGCTGGTTCAAAGTCCTCTTCGTCTGAGTATTCCTCTTCGTCATCGTCTAAATCATCTTCTTCCAAATCCTCTAAATCATCTGACTCATCCAATAAGTCTTCGCCAAACATTTCTGCGATGACGTTGGCTTCTGGACGTCTATCTTCTAAAAGGGGACTAGGAATGCTTGTGATTTCTGGAGGTTTCTCTGGAGGTTTCTCTGGCGGTTTTTGTTCTAAAAGTTCCAATTGCTCAGCAACTGGTTGCTCAACTCGCTCAATTCGTCTTGGTATTGGTTTTGTTGTTGGCGCGGAGGTGCGCCGCTTCACTCGCCTGATAGCAGGAATTGGTTCATCAACTTCTATAGGCTGCGGCTCCTGTGCCACGACTGGCTCCTCCTGCGGCGGCTGAACCTCAACTACACTCGGTTCAGGAATAGGAGATGCTGGTTGTTGTGTCTGCTCTTCCTGTGGCTCAGCAGTGCTAAACACAGGCAGGTTGTCATAGTCCACCTGTGCCCTTCCTTCAGGAGTTCTTGCGGCACGCTTTAAAGAGACGAGGTATTCATACTCATCTTCTGGCAAAGTGCTTTTGAGTAAGCGGCTAATCGTCGAGTTACTCACGTCATAGCGCTCTGCCAAAGTTGAGGTCGTTTCGGCAGTTTCGCGATATAATTTCAGGATTTCGTGTTTATCTGATTCTGTTAGTTTTCTCACGGTAGACACCACAAATTTCTAAGCTCGTTTTTTTCCACTGGCACGTCGTGAACGGTTTTAATGATGCGTCGTATTCCAGGACAGCGCCCATGCCAAATAAAACTCAACTCCATACCCAAAATTCCTCTAATATCTCCCCAGTTTGATAGTTGGGAATCCAATTTGTGGCGTATTTAAACCACATATCTGCAATCTTAAGCGAAAATGCTGTTGCTGCAATCATTCGCCAAGACATAGGCACTGTTCCATCCCAAAAGGCTAACAATAGGGTTGTAGCGATCATAAACAGCAGCACATCACTGACGATAGAAAAGCAATTCAAAATTGGAGCAATACTTTCTACCCTGGTTGGCGTCTGATCCTGAACTGTTGCTTGTGGTTGATGAGATAACCATGCCAACGCACTACCAAAAGCTCCTATTGCCAACACAATGAGCCACTGCCATCTTTCTAGATTTTGTTCCCTAGAAGCCACTGCCAAAATCATGCCCATCCCCAGCAACAAATAAGTTATCACAAAAAACACATCGCCAAGGGAAACGATAAGTTCTTCTTTCAAGACTATTTTCGTATAACCGAAAAATATCCCTCGAATGAAATAACAAAGCATACCGATGTCGATTGCTAGCCAAACATCCCGAACACTAACAATTTGTCTACTGCACCAATTTCTCAAGCATAAGACATTGGCACTCAGATCAGCTATGGTTTCAAAAATATATGTACCAGTAACGTAGCAATCACCACGCCTTTCTATGCTATCTGAGCCTGGAATCCTAGCACTCAATAAAAAAAAGTACAATAGTACTAGGGGACTCCAGCCTAGGTTAGCTAAGACAATACTCTGAGTGGAAAACATAAATTTGGGACGGTGTGACCTGTTGTAAACGCTACTCATAGAACTTTACTGTATAAATGCACTCTAGCAGTTTTTTGACTCATTGACTGTTTAAGAAACAGCCGTACTCAAAGGTAACAAGTCAAATTAATATAAACGCAATAGATCATCCAACATGATGAAATACTACTAGAGCGCTAATGCCACAGTTTACTTAACGGAGATTGATTTAGCCAACTGATAAAAAGCGTTCGTTCTCATAAAGGCATATTTTGTAAGTTATGAACCACTTGACAGGTAACCACTTGACAGGAAAAGTTGGTATTGCCAAAATACGCTTGATATATGGAATGTTGGTACCTGCTGAGCCAGTGCGTGCGTGCTACATGGTAGATATTTCAATATTTTGCCGTTTCACAATCAACATGACACTGGCAATAACTCCTCACCTAGCCATTCTTTACACGGAAAATATTCAAAGTAGCTACGCAGGTTGCTCGCGCTTGCGCTTAGCGTCCGCTTTCTTTGCGTTTGCCTTAGCAAACCCATTGACAAAACAGTATAACTAACCTATACCCCATTTTCTTTCTTTTCGGTGTACATTTACGCTCCTCTTGGAACGACTTGGATCTTAGCTTTACCAATATGAAATCTGCAATAATTTTGAATTGCGTTTTGCTCATGTTCACAGATATAATATGATAGCTAGCTGCAAAGTGAGCCAGGATCTTTGTTTGGGCGCGTAGCTCAGGTGGATAGAGCATCTGCCTTCTAAGCAGAGTGCCGCAGGTTCGAGTCCTGCCGCGCCCGTTTTCACTAAAGACGAACTCTCAAGCTGCGTCATCCTATATGATGATGACATTCTCGTGAGGGTTCGTTTTGTTACATCACACGAAAAACAAAGGCGATGTTGCTGCTACAAAAGCAATAGCAGACCTAACAATGAAAGGATACTTGATTTTCACACCAGTCGTTTGTGAACATTTACCCTTTGATTGTATTGCGTATAAAGAGAAAAAATATTACAGAATACAAGCTAAATACGCAGGAGACAACAGAGTCATAAATAGGACTATTTGGGTAGACAAAAACGGTACTCATCAGAAAAAGTACGAAGCAGACGACTTTGACTTTTATGCTGTCTACCTGCCTGATATTGATAAAGTGGTCTATCCATCAATTAAGTTTAGTGGTTGCTATATAACTACCAAAATACCCAACTCAGCTACACCTTTTTACTGGTGGGAAGATTTTACAAACTTTACAGAAGAAGCGATTAAGCGAACTTACAAAGAGTTTGGAGTTGATTTAACCACTAGGAAGGTGAACTTAGATTCTAGAATTCACACAAGAATAGTCGAAAGACCTACTAAAGAAGAATTACAAAAACTTGTGTGGGAAAGACCAACAGCACAAATAGCTAAAGAGTTTGGAGTATCTGACAAGGCTGTCGAAAAATGGTGTAAGACTTATGGCATTGAAAAGCCACCCAGAGGATACTGGGTTAAAAAAGCTTATACAAAACTATCAACATAGAAGTGGTAGATGGTATACCAAAAGAAGAATTCCACCTACCACTTACTCACACATCATTTAGGAGTGCGATATTTCTTGCTCTTTTCTGAGTTTCTCTTCATGCTCCTGAACCAGCAGTGGTAATGACTAATTTATCTGGATGAATTAACTCCTGAATTGCTTGCTGCACTTGAGGCAAAGTCACAGCTTGAATGCGCGTGGGAAATTCTCGAATCTCCGCTTGAGAAAGACCGTAGACGGCATTTTCCAAAACTATGCTTGCCACATTACTAGGATTAGCTAATTCCACAGGGTAACTATTAGTTATTGAGCGTTTCGCCGTGTTCAATTCCGCCTCGGTGATTCCTTGCTCTCGCAACTGCTTGAGTAAAGCTAAAGCGCTGGTAATAGCCTTCTGAGCATCACTTGGTGCAGTCTGCATTTGAATCAAGAATGGACCGGGATTGATACCTGCAGCAAAGGCACTGTAGATACCGTAGGTTAGACCTTGGCGATCGCGCACCTCAGTACCCAAACGGCTAGACAAAGTATCGCCGCCCAAAATTTGATTCAGTACCTCTGCAGCGTAGAAACGAGGGTCTTTCCGCGAGATACCATTGTAACCAATATAGGTCACAGCCTCCGCTTTACCGGGAATGGCTGCACTTAAGCGTTTCATCGTTTGCGGTAAAGACACCTGAGGTAAGTTGAGAGTTGGGGGCTTACCTTGAGCTTGCCATTTGTCGAAAGCTTGATTGAATAGCGCTTTGACTTGATTTGGGTCAAAGTCACCAACCAGGGCGATCGTCGTTGTATCTGGTCGGTAGTGTTCTTGGTAAAAGCGAAGCACATCATCACGAGTCACGCTTTTTAAGCTTTCTTCTGTGGGGAAGCTATGAAACGGATGGTTTTCGGGGTAAATTGCCTGCTGAAATACCCGTCGTCCCAGTCCCCGAGGGTCATCGAGCTGTACTTTCAGACTGATCAACGCCCGCTGACGGCTGAGTTCTAGCTGGTTGTCAGGGAAGGTAGCATTTTGCATCACATCTGCTAGGGTTTGAATTAATATCGGCAAATTAGCAGACAGCCCATTGCCACCAATACTAACTCCTTCGCGACTAGCATTGAATCCCAAGTTGACTCCCCGGTCCTCCAACGTTTTTGCTAAAGTTAGAGCGTTTTTTGTCTGAGTCCCATTCATTAAATTGGTAGCAACAAGACTTGATAATCCTGCTTTAGGATTAGTGTCAAATTCGCTACCTGCGTCTATTTGTCCGCTTAGGTTAACGGTGGGGACGCTGTGGTCAGCCAGAAGGAAAACTTGCAATCCATTTTTGAGCGTGAATTGCTCTGGTAGGGGTTGAGTCGTCGAAGCAGTGGCTGATGTTGCAGGGGGAAGGTATTTGGCAAGTTCTGCCGGATCTACAGGCTTACCAGGGCTAAAGTTTTCTACGGTGCGACCAGAACCAGCACTGGAAGTTCCAGGCTTACCATCTGGTTGAGTCGGTTCAAAGAAGCCGATAGTTTGCTTAGCAGGATTGAGGTATGTTTTCGCCACTCGTTGCACATCTGCTGCTGAAACTTTGGCGATCGCCTTTAGATACCGCTCAACATAGCGATAATCCCCAGCCACAGTTTGGTTATACCCCAGCTGCGTTGCTTGAGAGGTGATGTCCTGGTTACTGAGTACAAAGGAAGCTTGCAGTTGCGTCTTTGCTCGATTCAATTCTGCTTCGGTGACTTGTTGCTGTTGCAATTGAGCCAAAGACTGTTGCAGCACAGAGGCAATTTTTGAGAGCTGTTGACCTGGAGCAGCTGTCGCATTAATTTCGTACCAACCAGGTTCGATGAGTTCTGCAGGACTTGCACTCACTGAGCTAGCCAAGCCAGATTCTACCAAAGCTTGGTAAAGCTGCGAGCTACGCCCGCCCGTGAGAATGGCATCCATAACATCAATTGCAGGTACGTCTGGATGATTAAGATCTGGTAGAGGATAAACAGCTTGCAAGAGTGCGGCGCTTCCTGGCTCTTTCAGGACAATAGGTGATTTTTTACCCGATGAGGGGGATGAGGAAGATGAGGAGGATGAGGGGGATGAGGGGGATGAGGGAGATGAGGAGGATGAGGAGGAGACTCTAATGCTTGAATTTTGAATTTTGAATTTTGAATTGATTTCTCCCCCTGCTCTCGATGCCCGTTTCGCCACCTTCCCGAAAGTTTGCTGAACATTTTTCAGTACGGGTTCAGTCGCAAAATCTCCTGTAATCACCAGGGTGGCATTGTTAGGGCTGTAGTAGGTCTTGTAATAGTCCCGTACCTGCTGGACTGTGAATTTCTCTACATCGGCTTTTGTGCCTCCCACAGGTAAGCCATAAGCTCGGTTCGGGAAAGCTGATCGCATAACTGCCCGGCTAAGGCGATATCCTGGAGAATTTTCGTATCCCTGTAACTCTGAGATAACTACGCGCTTCTCACTTGTCAGTTGTTCTGCTGCTACTAAAGCGCCTTCCATGCGATCGGCTTCTAGGGTGAGCAGTGCTTGCAATTTGTCGCGCTGCACAGTGCCAAAATAAGCTGTTTCGTCATAGCTAGTAAAAGCATTGAACTGACTGCCCAATGCACTAAATAGCCGACCAAACTGCACCGGACGGTCAGTGGTTCCCTTGAACATCAAATGCTCTAGCTGGTGGGAGATACCATTCTCCCCCGCTTTCTCGTTGCGCGAACCAACTCGATACCATACCTGTACACTCACCACGGGTGCGGTATGAACTTCCTTGGTTAGCACTGTTAAGCCATTTTCCAATACAGTTTTACGTACCCCCTGAGTCAGGGACAGACCGGATACAGGTGTGACTGCACCTGGTGTTGCAGCATTGCTGAAATTGCTTACTGACAGCACTCCACTTAAAACTAAGCTGAGGAAAAAGCCCGCCACAATCAATGGACGCAGCTTGGAGAAAAAAGGCATGGTAGGTTACACAATAATAAAAAAACGGTGTCAATAAATATATGCTACAAAAATGCTCTCTTGCGATTTACCAAACAAGAGAGCATCAGGTGTGGTGATAAGACGAAATTTAATATTTACTTAAAGTCAGTCTAACAAGCCAATGTTACGTCTTAGTGACAATTCTTTGTCACTCTCATGACTGAATGACTCCCATCAGGAGTGCAAGATTACCTATAGCGGTTTGCAATTGGCTAAGATACACCAAAGAAATAATGAGCCACAGATGAACACAGATAAATAATTACTTCATTCAATTAAGTTGCGCTATATTTTTTCGTTCGTGTTCTAAACTTTAAATTGCTGAATGAGCGATCGCACTCCTTGGACTCCTCTCCATGCAAAAATACACCGCACTATCCGCTCACGCCACCTCTTTGAGCGTAACCAACGGCTCTTAGTCGCCGTCTCTGGCGGACAAGATTCTCTGTGTCTGGTCAAATTACTGTTAGATTTGCAACCAAAATGGGGATGGCATCTAGGTGTTGCCCATTGCGACCATCGCTGGCGTCCTGACTCCCAGGCAAATGCTAGTCATGTAAAAAAGTTGGCGCAAAATTGGGGTGTTTCGTTTTATTTACAAACAGCGAACGAACCTTTAAAAAGCGAAGCTGCTGCACGCGACTGGCGGTATCAAGCTTTGAGTGCGATCGCCCGCGAAAACCAATTTAGTTGCATTGTTACAGGTCACACAGCGAGCGATCGCGCTGAAACCTTGCTTTACAACTTAATTCGCGGCACGGGTGCTGATGGCTTGCAAGCATTAACGTGGCAACGTCTGCTAAACGACGACATCGTGCTTATACGTCCCTTGTTAGAAATGACTCGTACACAAACAGGGGAATTTTGCCAAGACTTTCAACTACCTGTTTGGGAAGATTCGACAAATCAAGATTTGAAATTCGCTCGTAACCGGATTCGTGGAGAGATTATACCATATTTGCAAGAAAATTTCAACCCTCAAGTTGAATCAACCCTTGCCCAAACTGCGGAAATTCTGCAAGCAGAAGTGGAATATTTAGAACAAGCAGCTTATCAGTTGCGCCAAGAGGCGATGGGTGGAAAATGGAGGGATGAGGGAGGAATTCTTGAGACTCCACATTTGATAAAGCTAAACCGTCGCGTATTGCGCAAAGCACCACTGGCGCTACAACGTCGCGTCATGCGTCAGGTATTACAAGAAATACTTCACGCTTCTAGTTTCGAGCAAATTGAAAAACTGACAGCATTAATTACAGCACCAAACCGTTCGCAGACTGATCCATTTCCTGGTGGTGCGATCGCCCGCGTTGAAGGTGACTGGATCTACGTAAATTTGAAGAAGGAAGAATAGACTTCTTAGAGGTCATTTATAAAGTAATACCGTTCAGATAAGACCAGAATCCTTATCAAGAACATAATGTAGAGACGCGCTGTTTGAAGCGTCTCTACACACCTGATTTTTTACACATCAACCTTAACTGAACCGTATTGATTTATAAAGTAAATATTAAGTAGGATGTGTTACGGCTATGTAATGATTTTAAACATACTCAGATTCCCGGCTTCTTAAAGAAGTCGGGAATCTTGTTGTTAACAAATGATTTAGGATTGCTATATCAAACTTAGGAGTGTCTGACGTATTTGGGCAACAGCTTGGAGTTGATACTCGCCTGTTTCCTGCACTGAGGCTAACGATTCAGCAATTCCTTGTAGCTTTTGCCGCATTCCATCGACACAATCCTGAAGAGGTTGTAGCGCTTCATAATATAAATTCAATCGTCCTCGCGATTCTGCGGTTACTGTTTGCAAAAGAAACAAGTTTTGCTCCATAGTTTGCAGTAAATCGCGTTGAGTTTCCTGCTGTTGCCTTTGTTGGGCAATGACCTCGTGCATTTGCTCAATATTGGCACGCATTTGTTCAATTTCACGCTCTAGGTTTTCCAACTCCTGTGACTGTTGTTGTCGCTGTATTTCAATTTCTAGAAGAATTGATTTTAAATCAATATTTGTCTCCTCTTGTTCATTCACAAGAGTTTTTCCTTGTCGCCGCAGCAGTAGTGTTTGATGTTGCTTGAAAATATACTGCCGCTCAAGCAAATTACGGCGTTGTCCTACCAAAGTTTCATTAAGCATTTGGTAGAGGTCTTTTTCATCAGCCAGTTCGACTTCTAAGAAACCGCGTTCTGGTTGGGATGCTTGGTTGATTTTCTGTTGGAGTTGTTCTATATTTTTTTGTTTTTCTTTCAGTTCTTGTTCCTGCTCATGGACAAACCTAGAGTCAATGTTCAACTTCTGCTGCAAGTCTGGCACCATATCTTGCAGTTGTTCTAGAGGGATTTTTTCCAAAGCTGCCACATCAACTTTACGAGTGGGAATCACATCAACAATTGTTGCAGCAAACAAGTGGATCTTCTGGTGTAACTCTTCTTGGTGTCGCAGTTGCTCTTTTAGGGCTCGCGCATACTCTTGCTTGCGTTCAACAGTAGCTGTATTCACCTTCAATTCAGCTATTTGTTGCTCAAGAGAATTTTGAGCTTGCTGCCATTCTCTTTGGCGTTCAGATAATTCTTGCGACTGGCGCTCAACTTCTTCCTGCTGTTGGTTAACTGCAGTTTTCTGCTGTTGCAGTTGTTGCCAGTGTGGGTTTAAAATTGCCTGCTGGCTTTCGAGCATTTCAAAGGCAAAATTCAGGTGTTCGCGTACTGTTTCTGTAGGAGCAACGCTCTTTAGCAGCTGAGCAAGTAACTCGTTGAGCGCTCGACTTTGTTCTTCATCCAACACAGCAGAGTGCTGGTACTGTGCTTTGTACTCCTCGAAACGACGCTGCTCACCCCGCAAGTGATCCCATGCTCCTTCTAGTTCTTGACGGTTGCTCAAGCTTTCTGTTTGCAACTTTTCAATTTCCTCGCGCGAAGTCTCTAATTCTTGTTGTTGCGCCTCCATTTGTTGCAGTTCTTCCAAGCGAGCTTCCATATCTATTTCACGGCGATTCAACTCTTGTGCTTGAAACGTCAAAGACTGCTTCCACTGGTCAATTTCTTCTTCTTTGACCTTAAATTTTTCCAAGAGACGAGAAAAATTCTGCAAAATATTAACTAAAGGACGCCCTGCCTCCTGAATCCGTTGCACATGACGATTCGGATTCATTTCAACCAATACGAGGACTCCATCACTTAATTTGCCAGCTTCCTCAGCAGCAATCACTTCTTCCGAAACTGTACTCCAACTCTGGTCAGTTCGCTGACAAGCCAGTAGTTTTAGTTGGGTTTTGCCACCACCAAGTAAGCCGCCTTTCTGCTTTTGTACTTCTGCTAAATACAGCACACCATTATTCCTTTTGTGTACTTAATGCTCGTGTTTTAAGCTATACCTTAAAACAGTTATCAGTTATCAGTTATCAGTTATCAAGCGTATGGTGGGGATGCGCTCACCGCCACCAACGCCTTCCACACTCTTGCTGGGGGACGCGCGACCACTCGTATTTAACTGATAACTGCGTAGGTAGCTGTTCAGTGTTAAAAAATAGTTGCACTATGTTGTCTCATTTATCTTCAGTGTGAGATTAATGAACAGACACTACAGACAATATTTTTATAGACGTGATATACAAATCCGTGCAGGAGTCGTGAGAATGAAAAAACCGCTCTTGAGCCAAGGACGCCAAGAAAAACAATCATAAAATCTCACAAATGATTTAGGACTGCTATATGTCACGTTTTAATATCTATGAAACTAACTTGTCACTTATTTCTATTTTGTACTGATAGTAGTGATACTGGCTTCCGTAGTATTACTAACATTACCAAAGTATATTACCTAAATGCTAAATTCGATCTATAGCGCAATTCAATTGAATGAAGTAATTATAAATCTCGTGTCCACCCCCCTCATTCCCCCCTACAAGAGGGGGGAAGACAGAGGAAAAACTTTTATTTATTGTCCATCTGTGGTTCATTATTTCTTTGTGTACCTTACTCCGGGTTCTTACGGCTATAAGTTCGGCACTGACCCAGCAACTGACCACCCTTAGACTGGTAGTAAAAAAATATCAAGCCTTAGTATAAGCTTATTATTTAATAAATGAGTGAAGAATAGAATTATTTTATACAGTAAATACTTGTGGGGAAATCAGGAAATGTTTCCAATTAGGAACGTCTACATCAGGAGGTACATAGGCGTTTTATGAGTACAGTTCTGATTGTGGAAGACAGTATTGCACAAAGGGAGATGCTTACATACCTTCTGAAAGCGAGTGGTTTAACAGTCACCCATGCCAGTGATGGAGTAGAAGCATTGGAGGCAATTCAAACTGCTTGTCCCGATTTAGTGGTTTTGGATATCGTCATGCCTCGGATGAACGGCTACGAAGTTTGCCGTCGCTTAAAGTCTGATCCAACAACCCAAAATCTTCCGGTGGTGATGTGTTCTTCCAAAGGGGAAGAATTTGATCGCTACTGGGGTATGAAGCAAGGAGCAGATGCCTATATAGCCAAGCCCTTCCAACCAACTGAATTGGTGGAAACAGTCAAACAACTGCTGCGAGGATAAGGATGAACACAACATGGTCAATAAACCGGACTTTTTAGAAGGAAGCGGACAAGACCACTCGCGTCCTGAATTACAAGTAGAAAGTCCAGAAACAGAGTTATTTTTAAGGTTTTATATTCCCTCAAATCAGGAGTTTGCACTACTAGCCACAGGTATTCGGGAGGTTATCGAACTCAGCCCTGATAGAATTACACCGATTCCTAACGCTTCTGCTTTGCTTTTGGGTACTCTAAATCTACGAGGTCGAGTCATTTGGGTGGCTGATTTGGGTCAATTTTTGGGAGAACCAACTGCCTTGAACACGAATCGAGCTGAGATTCCTGTGATTGCGATAGAAGAGCAAGACACAATAGTCGGCTTGGCAGTTGAAGCAATTGGTGGTATGGATTGGCTTGACGTAAAACATTTGGTCGCACCTACTCGTGTCCCAGACACAATGGCTCCGTTTTTACGGGGAGAGTGGATACTAGAGGCAAAAAAAAATCAGTGTCTGCGGCTGCTTGATCAAACGGCAATTTTACGAAGTACACGGTGGGCAGGATGATACCAATTCAAAATACCCTGCGGGAAGCCCTTCGGGTTCGCAGTCGCCTAGGTCGGGAAACCCTCCTGCAGCGCTGTCTCACCGCCCAGGAGGCGTCTACAAAATTCAAAATTCATAAGGTACGGCATTAAGAAAGCCTAAGATAACCAGGGTTTGGGAGTGTGTATCTGTCGCATTCTTTTTTCAAATTGGTATGAAATGGAGGCAGGAAATGGCAGCGAGTATAAAAGATTGCGAGCAGATATATCAGCAAGCTTATAAAGCCTACGTACAAGGAAACTACGAACAAGCAGCCACTCTTATCGACCAAGTGGTGCAAGATTTACCTGATGACCCTAACATCCGTTTGCTCCGGGGTCACGTCTACTACATTTTGCAGCAGTATGAGGTGGCAAAAGCAGAATACCAAAAGGTGTTGGAGTTCACCGATGACCAAGAACTCATCAGCCTTGCCCAAAATGGTATTGACAAGATAAAAAAATACCAAGGTGAAGTAGACGCGGTCGTGGTTGAGAAGGACGATGATGAAAACAAGAATTTTTCGGACTCTTTTGAACCTCAAGCTCAGCAACAAGAATTAGAAGATTTGGCGCATTATCAAGATTTTAATAGTAACAGCTTTGATTTAAACTCCTTGGATAAGCATCAAGACGCTGACGAAGTAGAAGTACCTGTTAGCAGTGCATTTGAGCTACCAAGAAACGATAGAACTGTATCTGGTACGTCTCATTCCAAAGAAAATTTTAGCGACAACCCTTTTGCTGTTAATCAAGAAGAGGCATCAAAACTCAGTCATGCAAGTCATGGAAAAACGCAAGCAGAATTAGAGTTGCCGAATTTTTGGCTGGAACATATTTCACAACAGAATCTTCAAAAGGAAGAAAATAATACAAATTCTGCTAACACAAATTCGGAGATTAAACAGCAAAATACTAGCCCAGCATTTGCACTTGATTTACAAACAAACAGTAGCTTGGAAAACAAAAGTAGCACATTGAGCGAAAATAACTCTCCGGGGAATAATATAGAGTTTTTAGAGGACTTTGATGAATTTGACGACTTGGGGAATATACCAGGGTTTGACCTTACAGCAGATTCTCGCTTTCAAGATTCACTGATGCTGAACGCATCAGTGGAAAACAACGGTAAGTTACTCAGTACAGTGGAGACTGTACCTAGTGGGGAGAATGGCGATTTCACTTCAAAAAACAACCCTAAAGATGATGACGCCACTCTCCCCACCGTAAAGGGCATTGGCGCAGAGGGAGAGCTTCCCCATCGTCACTCGGAACTATTCACGCTCACGACTTCTCAACAAGGAGAAACAGTCTTTACCCAAGCTGATGCCTCGAAGATAAAACCCCAATCCATCAAGCAAGGTTTTCTTGCTCCATTGGAAAATGCCTCTCTACAAACCAAGCAATGGATTGTCGCTGGTACTGTAGGTGTTGTCTCAGCAGTGGTTGTCGCTGGAGTCAGCTTTGTTGCTGCTAACTTGTCGCCACCGGAACAACGGGAGTCTATGCAAAACACAGGTTGGGCGATCGCCTTAACAGCAGGAATCACTTCTTTTGCTACCACAGGTATTATGGGGAATTTAGCCCACAGGCAAATTCGCCGCACTGCACGAGATCTGCAAGCTCAATTTGATGCTGTGCGCCAAGGAAATTTCAATGTCCAAGCCACGGTATCTTCACAAGACGAATTCGGGCAGCTCGCTGCTAGCTTTAATGAAATGAGTCATGTTATATTTACGACTACAAATGAAGCGACACGTAAGGCTCAAGAACTGGAGTCAGCGAGAGTAAACCTGCAACGCCAAGTGATTCGCTTGTTAGATGATGTGGAAGGAGCCGCTCGGGGAGATTTGACGGTGCAAGCTGAGGTGAGTGCCGATGTACTCGGAGCGATCGCTGATGCTTTTAACCTAACAATCCAAAACCTCCGCGATCTTGTGCAACAAGTGAAAGTAGCAGCGCAGGAAGTCACCAGAGGGGCAACGAATTCTGAAATCTTTGCAAGGGCATTATCAAGCGATGCTCTGCGCCAAGCAGAAGAATTGGGGGTGACGCTAAATTCTGTACAGATTATGACTGACTCGATCCAACGCGTAGCAGAAGCAGCGCGGGAAGCAGAAGCTGTTACCCGTGAGGCTAGCGACATTGCCGTTCAAGGTGGAGAAGCAGTGGAAAACACAGTGGCAGGGATTTTAGAAATTCGGCAAACCGTCGCTCAAACAACCCGCAAAGTCAAGCGACTGGCGGAGTCTTCCCAAGAAATTTCCAAGATTGTGGCGCTGGTTTCTCAGATTGCTTCCAGGACGAATTTGTTAGCACTCAATGCTAGCATTGAGGCGGCACGCGCAGGAGTTGCCGGACGGGGCTTTGCAATTGTGGCGGATGAAGTGCGCCAGTTAGCAGATAAATCAGCTAAGTCATTGAAAGAAATAGAACAAATAGTGATGCAAATTCAGAGCGATACAGGCTCTGTGATGACGGCGATGGAGGAAGGTACACAACAAGTTATTAAAGGTACAAAATTGGCAGAACAAGCCAAGCGATCGCTAGAAAACATCATTCAAGTCGCCAAGCGCATTGATATTTTAGTCCGTGGCATTACCTCGGACACAGTCGAACAAACCAAAACTTCCCGCACTGTCACGATTGTTATGCAATCTGTAGAATTAACAGCGCAAAACACTTCTCTTGAAGCACAACGAGTTTCCGGTGCTTTACAAAATTTGGTGAGTGTATCTGGCGATCTCATCACCTCCGTTGAACGCTTCCGAGTCGAAACCGCTGAAAATACTAAGTAATTTAGTCATTTGTTATTTGCTAATGACTAATGACTAATGACTAATGACTAATGACTAATGACTCTTGACTAAAAACTATGTCACCAGAACAACAACGCATTTTGGGTTACTTCTTTGAGGAAGCAAAAGACCACCTGAATACGATAGAGCAGGGGTTGCTGAATCTCCAGAGTACCTTAGACGACCCGGAAATGATTAACGAAGTTTTCCGGGCGGCTCACTCTATTAAGGGAGGAGCGGCGATGCTTGGTCTGAGTAGCATTCAGCACACGGCGCACCGTTTGGAGGACTGTTTCAAAGTTCTGAAAAATCATCCGGTTAAGGTTGACCAAAAGTTAGAATCCTTGTTTCTTGGTGTATGTGATACCTTGAAAGCGCTGTTAGAGCATTTGCAGCAACCTTTTGGACTGACTGAAGAAACTGCGAATACCTTAATGTCAGAGATAGAACCAGTTTTCAAATCGTTGCACGAACATTTGGAGTTTCTTGTACATCAATGTAATACTGAGTTGCGTTCAAAAACCTCACCCCGCCCTCCGGGCACCCCTCTCGTTGGCAAGGAGAGGGGCAGGGGTGAGGTGATACCACAAGTTGATAGTGTAACGCCACCACAAGCCGCGCCAAAAAAAAGCGAGAGTTGGCAAAACTTGCAAAGTCTGCAATCTCAGGTTATCCGGACACTGCGGGAAATGTTACAACTGTTTAAACAAACCGCAACACCCGAAACTCGGCAAAAGCTTCAGGAGTGCTGTCACTTTTTAGCTGAACTCGGTGAAGAATTCAATTGGTTTAACTGGTGTCGTTTGTGTCAGACAGCAGAAAGGGCGATCGCTAATCCCAAAAACACTTATCTGAGTTTAGCCAAAATCGTCATCACAGATTTTAAAAACGCTCTGGAATTCGTCAGTGCTGGTAGGGAAGCTGAAATGACAATAAGTCAGCAGCTGCAAGCACTTGTTAGGGTAGAAGAAATTGAATTGTTAGAAATACCCCTTGATTTAGTGGATAATTTGGCAAATACTCCAGCACAACAATTAGAATTGCCACCAAGTATTTCTAGCACATTCAACAGTCTGGTTATTAATAAAGTGATTCCCCAAACAAGAAGTGATGCGCCTTCCACAGAACTTTTAGACATTGCTCCGCAAGACAGAATTACTAGTTTGTCTGAAATATCAGAGCAACTTAATAGCAATGATAACGCACCTCTGACTGATAGCAGTACAGACACCAATAGCCTAGAGGTAGGAACAGCAGACTTGAATACCTTGGCTGATTTGTTTGAAACTGAAAGTTCTGACCTATATGAATCGTGGGACAAAGAAGAAACTTTAGAAATTAACGCTGAAAAGAACTTAGTCAGAAATTCGAGTAACAGTAACACTGATGATACTGAGATAAATTTTTTATTTTATGAAGACAATTTAGAATTGGCAAGCCAAAAAACTACTTACTTAAGTAGCGATAAGACAGTTGCACCGAAAAATATAACAAAAAATACACAAAGCGATTTAGAACCGATT
This sequence comes from Scytonema sp. HK-05, assembly GCF_963872035.1. Classification (NCBI taxonomy): domain Bacteria; kingdom Bacillati; phylum Cyanobacteriota; class Cyanophyceae; order Nostocales; family Scytonemataceae; genus Scytonema; species Scytonema sp. HK-05. The sequence goes on along the minus strand of NZ_CAWMYC010000117.1, from coordinate 47,978 downwards.
ACTAGTGGGCGTAAAAGAATACAAGATGAGGTGGGAAGTTTATTAGAACTGGTGCTGGATGAAAATGGTTTTTTATCTACAGGTCAAATCAATCAAATACAAACAGAGACTATCCCTAATATCGAGCTTTCCAATAATCAAAAAACGAGCTTTGATGATTTCAAAAAATCAGAACTTACCCGAGATAAAAACGAAAACTTGACTTTAGAAGAGCTATTTGCCGAGACACAGGCTGATAATAGCATAGCCTTGTCTGCGAACAAGTCAGCATCTGCGGATTTATTCGCCGCAATGCCTGAGACAGAAGATTTGAGCAACTTCTGGCTCCCAGAAGCTGAGGAAAGACAAAAAGACGAATTTTATTCTGTTGATCAACAGGATTCAGCAAGGGAATTGGAAGAAATTTTGTTGGCTGCTGCGGAGGAAATTTTTGATGATATTGAGCACCCCTTGATCTCGACCTCAGCTTTGAATTTAGAAGATTTAGATCTCAATTTTCAGTCGCAACAGCAGTTTGATTTGATATTTTCATCGGAAGCTGATGATGATTTGTTTGAGGAGCTATCACCAAGACATCCAACGACATCTTCTATTGACACTAGTATAGATCCTGAAAGTACAGCTTACCATAGGGAAGTGTCTTCCACAGAAAAGAGTGGCTTTTCACAACAGCCAGAAGCTCTAGAATTAACACCAGAATTTACAACTTCATCTCCAGAAACTGCACAAGCGGATTTAACACAAGCATCGAGTGAACTCAATCTTGAGTTTCTGGAGGTAGAAAATGAAAATACTCTACCCGTCTTATTTGAGGAGACGCCAACAGTTTCCTCAAACGATGTCACACTTTTAGACAGCACAGAAAATCCTTTTGCAGATGAACAACACGATTTCCTCAATAGTTTGTTGTTTAGACAACCACCTGAAGGCATAAGTTTTACTTCTGAACCTTCACAGGTACAGGTACACTTAGAGACTGTAGAGATTGAAGCAGAGACTATTTCACAAACAGATGATGTTGATTTTGCAGAGGTAACAGTTGTAGACATTGAAGCAGAGACTATCCCACAAACAGATGATGCTGATTTGCCTCAGTTCACAGTTGTAGACATTGAAGCAGAGACTATCTTGCCAGTAGATTTTGACATCACTGATAATGTACAACCAGATTCAAAAATTGATCTAAATGAAGATTTCTTGGCAGCAGAAACGACTCAGTTGCCAGTTCATACAGAACAGATAGTACAAAACATAGCCACCAGCGAGTTGCAAGCTCAGGAGATCACACTAGACATCAACCAAAAAAATCTATTAGATGAATTAGAGGGTTTATTTCAAGAGCAACAGGAACTTGAAGATGATTTATCTAAACTGTTGGCAGCAATAGACAAAGATGCTGGTTCCGTTTTGACAGCAAGAACGGAAACTACAGAAGCACTTTCTTCAGAAGAGGAATTTTCTCAAAAAATGAATACTTCCTTGAATGAAGAATTTGCAGAGTTAGATAAGTTACTAGATCTGGAAGCTGTACTAAGTAGAAATGCTGTATATAGACCAGAAGAAGTTACCGCCCAAGCAAAATTACCGTTTGTAGTGTCAGATGGTGTAACATCAGATACAGCCAAACAAGATATTAACTTTCGATTTCAAGAATTGAACGAGATGGTCAAGGGATTACCTCCTCGTCATCCCTCCGTCTCTCACCCTGCCAAATTTGAACAATTGATGAAGGTTCCTGTCAAGCATCTGGATGACCTCAGCAATTTGGTGGGAGAGTTGGTAGTTAATCGTAATACCCTAGAACAGGATCAAGAACGTCTGCGACAGTTTCTAGATAACTTGCTCGATCAGGTGCAGCAGTTGAGTGATGCCGGTGCGAGGATGCGGGAATTGTACGATCGCTCGCTATTAGAAGCATCTCTTTTAGCCAACCGTAGAAATAGCAGAAATAACACTGGGTATAATACTGGGTATAAGAATCAAGATACAGATAGGGGTTTTACGGAATTGGAAATGGATCGGTTTACTCCTTTCCATACTCTGTCTTTGGAAATGATTGAACTTATTGTACGGGTGCGTGAGGCAGCAAGTGACATTAATTTTGTCACCGAAGACAGCGAGCAAGTGGCGCGACAGTTGCGGCAGGTTACTAACCAGCTACAAGAAGGCATAACGCGATCGCGAATGGAGTCTTTTGCTGAAGTCACCACTCCTTTAGAGCGAGGAGTACGCGAGAGCGCTATCAAGTGTGGCAAACAAGCACAACTTACTATCGAAGGTCGAGAAACCTTGATAGACAAAGTGATTTTGGAACATCTCAAAAGCCCGCTGACGCATTTACTCAACAATGCAATTGCCCACGGTATCGAAACACCAGAAGTGCGACAAGCGCAAGGTAAGCCACCTGTGGGAACTATTACTGTCCGCGCCTTCCATCAAGGGAACCAAACCGTCATCTCTGTCACTGATGATGGTGCAGGTATTGATATAGAACAGGTGAAGGCAAAAGCAATCAAGATGGGCATAAAAACGCCAGAACAAGCTAAAACTTTATCTGTTTTAGATGTTTACGATTTGCTGTTCTTGCCAGGTTTTAGTACCAAAGAAAAAGAAGATGAATTAGCCGGTCGTGGTATTGGTTTGGATGTCGTTCGCGCTAGGACGAGTGAAATCCGAGGAACAATTAACATTGATTCGATTGTAGGTGGGGGAACGACCTTCACCCTTCGTCTACCGCTAACTCTAAGTATTTGCAAAGCTTTGTGCTGCGTATCTGATAAAGCCCGCATTGGTTTCCCAATGGATGGTGTTGAAGATACCTTAGATGTTCCTGTAAACATAATACAGCAAGGTGCTGACGGGCAAAAATACATCCCTTGGCGTGATACACTGCTGCCATTGCGATCGCTCAAGGAAATTTTAACTTTCAATCGTCAAATCAGTCGAAGTAGTGTTTATGGTGGTCACCGCGATGACGACATGATTTCTGTGGTCGTTGTGCGATCGGCAAATGTCCTGATTGCCCTACAGGTAGACCAAGTACTTAACGAGCAAGAAATCGTTATTAAGCAATTTGAAGGACCATTCCCCAAACCCATTGGTGTTGCTGGTGCGACTATCCTGGGAGATGGTCGCATTATGCCTATTGCTGATGTGCTGGAAATCATTGATATTTTCCAAGGAAAAATTTCTAAACAGCGGGGGGCTAGTTTCTGGGAGCAGCAGGATACTCCTGTTGTGCAAGAAACCACTGCTGTTAAGATTGACCCGACAGTGTTGATTGTCGATGACTCAATTACAGTCCGGGAATTGCTGTCGCTCACATTTCACAAGGCTGGTTATCGCGTAGAACAGGCGCGTGATGGTCAGGAAGCTTGGGATAAACTGTGTGCAGGTTTACCTTGCGATATTGTATTTTGCGACATTGAGATGCCCCGGTGCGATGGTTTGGAGTTGCTCTCTCGCATCCACAAAGACGCGAACCTGAATCATTTGCCCATTGCCATGCTTACCTCACGGGGTGCAGATAAGCACAGACAAATGGCAATTCAACTAGGTGCAAGCGGCTACTTCACCAAACCTTATCTTGAGGAAGCCCTACTTGAAGCAGCAGGGCGGATGCTCAAAGGGGAGAAATTGGTTAACAGTACGAGTAATTGTTAGTCGTTGTAGCGTGAACAATGCCAAGCCCATACGGTTAAGACCAGAAGCCTACACCATACTGCTTGCAATTGATGTAGGTACTTCACTTATGTCCAAAGGTCAAACGTATTTGCCCCAAGTGCATAAGTCAACTTCGCTTGCACATAGTACTCAACAGCTTACAGAAATGTACGAAACCTTTCGCCCCCTTAACCTTGTGTTAGGGGGTTTATTTTTGCGGAATGCGATCGCTTAACCTAGTAAAATTTACTAATGACTAAAGTGCTTTTATTATCACGGCTATTTTTAGTGAGTTTATTCGTTGTGGTCATCTTGGGGAGTGGGTTGTTCCCTGCTACAGTTGCTGTTGCTAAAATTCAAACACCGAATGACTCTCACAATTTAATTGAGCTGGATGTACAAAAACCCCTAGGCAAGGTTCTATCTTGGAACTATGTCAAGAAAGAATTAGCTTTAAACACTATGCCTGCCAAAAAACACCTGAGTTACCCACCCACTCAGAAAAGCAATCAAGTAGATCAGTACCACGGTACTGCGGTAGCAGACCCTTACCGTTGGTTAGAAAACCCCGACTCGGAAGAAACTAAGGCTTGGGTTGAGGCACAAAATAAAGTGACTTTTGGCTATCTTGAGGAAATTCCTGCAAGAGAAAAGATTAAGCAGCGTCTCACCAAATTATGGGATTACGAAAAATACAGTATTCCTTTCAAAGAGGGTAACCGCTACTTTTACCTTAAAAACGATGGACTGCAAAACCAAAGCGTTCTCTACACTCTCAAAACCCTTGACGCTGAACCAAAAGTTTTACTTGACCCAAATACTCTTTCAAAAGATGGTACTGTTGCCCTTTCTGGATTGTCCATCAGCGAAGATGGTAAGCTTTTAGCATACGGTTTATCTACCGCTGGTTCTGACTGGCAAGAGTGGAAAGTCAGGGATGTCGAAACTGGTATTGACCTCAAAGACCACCTGAATTGGATTAAATTCTCTGGCGCATCCTGGACAACTGATAACAAAGGATTTTTCTACAGTCGTTACGATGAGCCGAATGAAAAAACCAAATTAGAAGATGTCAACTATTACCAAAAGCTTTATTACCACAAGTTAGGAACACCTCAATCAGAAGATTTGCTCATTTACCATCGTCCAGAGCAAAAGGAATGGGGATTTAATGGCGGTGTAACAGAAGATGGACGCTACCTCATTATTTCAGTATGGAAAGGAACTGACCCCAGAAATTTGGTTTTCTACAAAGATTTGACCAATCCAAAAGCGGAAGTTGTAGAACTCATTCAGGAATTCGAGTCAAATTTCAATTTTATTGACAATGATGGTAGCATCTTCTATTTCCGCACTGATTTAGATGCACCCAGAGGACGAGTGATTGCCATTGATACCAAAAACACCCCCTCTTCTCTTAGTAAGGGGGGGATGAAGGGGGAGTGGCGAGAAATTATTCCTCAAGCTGCGGAAACTTTGGAAAGTGTCGGCATAATTAATAATCAATTGGTTGCAGATTATCTAAAAGACGCTTACAGCCAAATTAAAATTTTTAACTTGAACGGCGCATTTGTGCGCGAAGTAGAATTACCTGGGATTGGTTCTGCTGGAGGCTTTGGTGGCAAGCGTTATGATACCGAAACTTTCTATAATTTTACCAGCTTCACTACGGCAGGAACTATCTATCGCTACGACATGGTAAGCGGAAAAAGTGAAGTTTTCCGTCAAGCCAAGGTAGATTTTAAGCCTGATAATTACCAGACAAAGCAAGTTTTTTATAAAAGCAAAGATGGCACGCAAGTGCCGATGTTTATTACCCACAAAAAGGGAATTAAATTAGATGGCAATAATCCAACATTACTATATGGTTATGGGGGTTTCAATCTCTCTCTAACCCCCAACTTTTCCGTCAGTAATTTGGTGTGGATGGAAATGGGCGGTGTTTATGCTATCCCCAACATACGTGGTGGTGGTGAGTATGGAGAAGAATGGCATCAGGCGGGAATGAAGCTGAAAAAGCAGAATGTGTTTGATGACTTTATCGCTGCGGCTGAATGGCTAATTGCTAACGGGTATACAAAACCTGCTAAGTTAGCGATCGCTGGTGGAAGCAACGGGGGACTACTGGTGGGCGCTTGCATCACTCAGCGTCCGGATTTATTTGGTGCTGCTTTACCATCTGTGGGCGTGATGGATATGTTGCGCTTCCATAAATTTACTATTGGCTGGGCTTGGACTTCTGAATATGGTTCGCCAGATAAGCAAGAGGAGTTCAAAGCACTTTATGGCTATTCACCATTGCACAACCTGAAACCAGGTACAGCTTACCCAGCAACATTAATTACCACAGCCGATCATGACGATCGCGTTGTTCCTGCACATAGTTTCAAATTTGCTGCGGCTTTACAAGCTGCTCACACTGGTGATGTGCCAGTGCTGATTAGAATTGAGACAAAGGCGGGACATGGTGATGGTAAACCCACAACTAAGAGAATTGAGGAAACAGCAGACATTTGGGCTTTTTTGGTGCGTACCTTGGATGTGAAAATTTAGGAATTGAATCCCCGTGCGTTGACGCCGGGGAGAGCCAAGACGGGAGAACCTCTGTCTACGGAACGATTTAGCTTCAAAGCCAAATCAAGTAAAAATAGGATGCTAAATAGAAATGAAGATCTATTCCATGAAATTGAATGATTTGATGAAACGGCTTTCAACTGTAGGACGCTTTCTGGCTACAACTGTGTTTTGTGTGTCAGCTGTAGCCTTCGTTTGGCAAGGTGCGTTTTTCTCAAACACCGCAGCAATGGCTGCTCCTACTGCAACCTTAATCGCCGAGGCAGACGTTAGCTCACAGGTTAAAGATAACCTCAACAAAGGTGCTAAATTATCTAAGGATTTCATCGAAGATACGAAAGAGCGCGTTGAGCGAACTGCAAATAAAAATGCCGACCGAGTTGAGCAAGCAACAGATGACAATGGAAGTCCTGTTGAGCGCAAAGCAAACAGAGATGAGGCTCGAATTTACAAAAGAGCAGAGGAAGATGCAGCTCGGACTAAGGAGCAAGTAGATAGGTCAAAGAATGCTGTTGAAAGCGTTGTTGATAGTATCAAGGATGCTTTTAGCAAGTAGAGAATAGATAGGCGTTGCCATCGTAAGCAGACAGAAAACAACGCGCCTACGCATAAAATAAGGGTGGGCAATGCCCACCCATCTCTATCACTATGAAAGATTTAGCACCGAATATTTTTAGACAAAGGTTGTTGGTTGAAGGTTTTTTCAAAAAAGAAGTAGATGAAACAGTTATTGAAGGATATTTTAAACAGATTACAAGCACTTTGAATTTAAGAATGTATGGAGAACCAATAATTTTTTCCCCTGGTAGTTTGGGAAAACAAGACAATCAAGGATATGATGCTTTCGTACCACTGATTGATTCGGGAATTTCGCTTTATATTTGGTCTAATCCTAAATTTTTGTCTGCTGTCATATACACCTGTAAAGGTTTTGATGAATTAGAAGCGATAGATGTCACAAGAAGATTCTTTGAAATTGATGAAATTGAATATCAGTCTTTTTAGTCAGCGTCAGTTGGGTTGAACGATAGTGAAACTCATGTCACAATATACTCAAAAATAATCACAAACTGTTTCTTGGGTGGGATTCTTTCCCCTATAATTGTTTTCCTAGCAACGTAAGTTCGACGAACCTCTCCCACCCAACCTCCCTCTCCTTGTAGGAGAGGGAGGAGCAACGTAAAAATCAGAGTTTTAAGCCTCTCCCCTTGTAGGGGAGCCAGTGCGTTGCGGAGCCAGCACGCTCAGACGGAAAAGCCAGTGCAGGTGACTGGCGTTGGGGTTCCCCCCGTTGAAGCATCTGGCGTGAGAGGTTTGGAGAGGGGTCAGCCCCTTCTCCTTCGGAGACGCTACGCGAACGGGGAAGTCAAAAGTCAAAAGTTAAAAGTCAAAAGTAAGAACCCCATAAATAAATTTAGGGGCTTGAGTCAGCGGACGCCGTAGACGCTTGCGCCTACTCGATGAAATACGTTTTTTCTTTTTCCATACCATAAGTTGGGGGCTTGTACCTTTTTCTTTCTGGTCAAATCAGGATACATCGAACTCACGTCTAGCAGGGTTGTGTCGCAAAAATTTAAAGAGTTTTACGTCCAGATAAACACGAAGTTGGCATACAGACCAAAGTCACCTGTATTTTTCAGGGATGGTATCCCAACACCCAAAAATATTTACATTTACTCAAGTAAATCTCGTAAGTCTTTAATTACTAAATCAGGAGTTGGAATATTTGAAGAAAGTTTTTTATTATCTGAATTAATCCATATTGCAGATAAACCTACTTTCTTTGCTCCTGTAATATCAAACAGCAAATTATCCCCTACAAATACAATTTTGGATTCAGACACTTCCATCTGTTCTATCGCTTTTTGAAAGATTAAAGGTGAAGGTTTGATAATGCCATAATCAGAAGAAAATATAATAGTTTTAAATAAATCACTAATTCCTACTCTGTGAAATTCCTTGAGGCAGAATTCGCTTTTGCACCAAATATTTGATACAACACCCAATTTATGAGTTTTTCTCAGTTGTACAATGGCTTCTACGTAACTATCTGGAATTATGCCTATTTCGTGAATTGCAAAAACTTCCTCTAATAAATCAATTTCATTATCAGGTAAGTTCTTCTCTTGAATAACTTTAACCAAATAGTTTTTAACCGCTGGGAAGCATTCATAGTATTTTGGATTTTCATAATCCTTGCCCATCTGATTCAATACTTCAGAAATTATTGATTTAACTTGGGCGTTGTTGAATACAGTTCCATTTATTTCACGATATGTTTTGCCAAAATCCTCTAAGTCAGAAAATCGGTCACAATCGAACATGAAAGTGTTTCCCATGTCGAGGAGGATGGCATCAAATTTATCGAGAAAACGCATTTTCTTCTATATTGCAGTTAGATAAAAATTACGGCTCCTTACTATTAATAACCCCCTCTCCGCTGGTCGAGAGGGGGTAGGGGTGAGGTTCTTAAAAGAACCAACCGTATGAGTGCAAACCCTTACCTAACAAATTAACTCCCAGATAGCAAATCCAAACAACAACAAAGCCACTAGCGGCTAAAATTGCGGGACGACGCCCTTGCCAACCGCGAGTGATGCGGGCGTGAAGATAAGCAGCAAAAACTAACCAAGTAATTAGTGCCCAAGTTTCCTTGGGGTCCCAACTCCAGTAAGATCCCCAAGCTTCGTTAGCCCAAACAGCACCAGCAATGATACCAATAGTCAGCAGAGGAAATCCCAACCCGATAATGCGATAGCTGATATTGTCAAGGGTTTCGGCAAGGCCCAGACGCTGAGGTGAAAGGGGTTCCGCTGTTGATACAGCTTGAGACTGAGGCACAGTGACTAAATCCAAAACAGCAGTTTTGCCGTTGCTATTGCTTTCACGACGAACGACTCCGTTATTGTCATCAGCAACTGGTTGTGTTTGAGATTGTGTTTGAGAAACTAGTTCACCCGCTTTGTGCAAGCGATAGCCGTTGCTGCGATATCCACCGGTACCTACAGAACTCCCTTGTAATTGGATGTCTTGAGCGCGAGTCACTATCAGGAAGGCGATCGCCACCAGCGAACCCACCATCAAAGCCGCGTAACTCAACATCATCACGCTGACGTGCATCATCAGCCAATTGGATTTCAGCGCAGGTACTAGGGGTTCTGCGACTTGCATTTCTGATGGTAGGGTGAGGGTGGCAAAAGCGGTGATCGCCATAGCTACAGGTGCTGTCACGACTCCTACCAAGCGGCTACGACTCGTGTTTTCAGCAATCAGATGGATAGTCGTTATTCCCCAAGTTAAGAAAAATAGAGATTCATACAAATTACTTAAAGGAAAATATCCAGCTTCTAGCCATCTTGCCCCTAGTAGGGTCGCTATGCACAAATTAGCGATCGCCATACCTGCTGTCCCTATAGCAGTTGCAGGTATATTTGGAAAAGCCGCCCCACCCCAATAAACCAGCATTGTGACAAATAGAACTGCAAACGAGGCATTGTCTAGCCAGTTCTGGAGTGCAATTAAATTCATAAATAATCTTATCTCCACTCGATATAGTATTGATTCTGATTGTTATGATCCTATCTGTTTTAAGGGGTTAGAAATGTTAATGAATCATGAATGCTGAAATTTTCATCATTATTTATTTTGCTGGACTTGGTAAAGGGTCTGGTTTTCCAGCTTTTTTAAGTGATACAAAAATATCGTAGCGAGTACTGCGGCTATCACTGACAGCAGCTGTCACTCCTGCTGAGCGTGTTGCCTCTAACAAAGCTCGTTGATTGGGCACAAAGCTTACTAAGGGAAAATACTTAGCCGTTTTTTCCACATCTAAGAACAACTGACCATTTGTGGGATTGGGTTCGCTTGGAACTGTATTTTGGAATAAGGCAGAGTTAGCTAAAGTGTTATTCGGTCTAGGAATAACTCTATCACTCACAGGCGCTCCAACCGTTAAGAAAGCCACATCTCCATCCAACCAACCATGAGTGGCTGTTAATGTTCCAAAAGGTCCGACCCAGTTGACAACAGGTTTCCCATCAACTGTCGTGTATTTTACCTGAAACTGGTATTGATTTCTCATGACTTCATCGAGCTGTTTTAGAGCTGCTTCACCACGGGAACGATTGCTTGCCTGTACCATGAAAACCAAAGCTGCACGAAAATTTTCTGGCAAACCTTCTTTGGGAGTATTGGGAATCACAGAGACAGAAAACTCTCCTCCCATCCAGTTCAGCAAATCCTGCTCTAAATCGAGATTTGTCAGAGATTTCACACCATTTCGCAGTTGTTCTGGCATGACTGGCGAGTACGGATTTCTTTGGGAAGTTAAAACATAGTCTGCCCACAACTGTTGTAAGTTCCCGCCAGACAGCATCATCAAAGTCTCTGCGGGCAAGCGGTTTTGCATTTTCCCGGCTTTGTTTTCCACGGAGAGTACCCGCTGACTGTTAGGATTGAGCCAAGAAACGCTCTTCAACCGGATTCCTTCTGACTCCAGAGTTATTGTCCCTGCTAAACCTTGGTTATTCTGAAGTTGACTCAAAACTTGAGCAGGTAAAGGACGGTTTGGAGATGCACCTGCTATCTTAGCAGAGTAAGGCACGTTCACGTAGAACTGAGCAAACGGTCCGTATCTGGCAATTTTTGGGAAATTTTCCGCAAAACCCGCACTTGTAGCTAGGGATGCTTTACCTTTGTAGGCGTCAATCGCTTGTTCTGTCGTTTTGGGATTATCGGTGATCACTAGGAAACGCTTATCTAGTAGGGCTGCTGAGAAATTTTCTCCTACTTGTCCTTGAGTTTCTTTGATGGGAATATTTTCATAGGTGCGGTCAATCCATTTGCCATCTTTAACTGCTTTAGGTTGTGCCAAGATGCTGCTGGCTCTTTGTAAATTTTTCACTGGCAGAATCATCACCATCGATTGCTCGTTGGTTGTCGCTTCTCCACCGGTAGCAACAGGTTTTGATGTGGTTTTACTTGCGTTTGGGGCAACAATTGCGATTGTGACTTGATCGCCAACCCAAGGACTGATATCTTTCTGGAAGTCATAGCCATGATTCGTCAAAAAGCGATCGCGCAACTGCACTAAATTTTTATCGAGTAAGCTTTGAGTTTCTTTTGTCCCAAACTCTCGTAATTTTTCCCATTGCCCTGGATCGGTCGTTAGGGAAACTGCAACTAGAGCATTTTGGGGAATAATATTTGCGCCTGGTAATAAATCTTTAGAAAATAGATTTCCCTGAGTTAACACCCAGTACGCCGCACTCCCCGCACCAATCAATAACCCAGCGGATGAGAGTGTCAGTACTAAAGACGGTTTCTTTCTTTTGCTCATCGAATTAGACACAAGCGGCAGTGCCATTCAAACCAATACCTCAATACTTGCGTGCATCATAATTGCTTGTTGGCATTAACCAAAAGGTTTCCTGATCTAAGCGAGTTGCTTTTTACATTTTTTCTTTACCCTAGACTGAGACGCCTTTTGGTCATTAAGCTACCATTTTTTCTAAGTTTGCTACTACGTAGGCTTTTTTAAGAACGATGGTTAAAATGTAGCTACAATTGACAAAACTTGCCTAATAGAGCATAGCACAGACAACCTAAGTACATTTTTTTCAATATCGGGTAAATCTTTACATTATGCAATGCTTTACCCTGATTCCTCAAGCACGGCATTGAAAATGTAAAGAATCAATTTTTATTTGAAATCTAAAATTACTTAGTAAAAGTTTAAAAATATTTTATATAGAAAAAATATACAAAATCTCTACATATGTAGTAAACAAGTTTACATAGCTTTTCTTGACGAGAAAAAATTTAGAACTCAGAAGCGATCTTGAAAATATAGCGTCACAGACATTCTGAGTTCAGAAATTTGGGATTAAACCTTACCATTGGTAGGACTTAGCTGCATGGGTCCGAGATATTTTGTTAAATAAGGCGAAAAAACCTCGTAAATTAACGTCAAGGGCTGTCCATGATGCCAAAACAAGTAGTGGCGACCCCAAAAAGGTCCAGTCTCATCAAAGCCTGACTCTAAAGCATTCGATTCGCCGTAGTAAATCCCTTGAACGTCGCGATACAGCTCTGTACGCAGACGAGCTAAACTTGCCCAAATAGGTAATGAACGGTTTTGCAAATACTCATCTACGTGAGAAGCTTCCCACCATGAAGTGGCATACGCCAATCGTTGCCCAGAGGCGGTACGTAACCACACCTGTCGCCGCAGTCGTGGTCCTGGTACTGCTTGGATCAGTTCAGGCGCACTATCCAAGTCTAAGCCAATCAATGACATATCAATTACGTCCACTTCTGTAGGCTCGCCTGTCAGCAGTTGTAAGTGCCTTGTTGGGGAACCGTCACCTAAGAGGAGTAATTGCCAAGTCGGTGCCAGCTGAGTGTGTGGCAAACCTTGTTGAATGACTTCTTCCCCGCCTTGCCAAATCGGACTCAGGCGATGCCATCCCGTAGGTAATGTTAAGTTGTTTGTCGGCGTAAAAGTCGCAGTCAAGGTTCTTTACAAAACTTCATTTATCTCTATAAAAGCACAAGTGAAGCTCTGAGTGCGAAAGAAAGTTCTGAGTGCTAAGTCCTAAGCCCTAAGTGACACACAATTTCATGTGAGTCAGCTTGCCTGAATTTGTGAAATCCTACTGCTCACTTGGTACTTAGGACTCATCACTAAAAAATGCGGATGGCGAGACTCGAACTCGCAAGGCAAAGCCACACGCCCCTCAAACGTGCGCGTATACCAATTCCGCCACATCCGCAAGGTTTCCCTGAATATAAAATATAGCATAACAGAAAGAATTATAGTAACTGATACCCAAGTTACAGAAAAATTAAGTGCAGGAATTCACAAATATTTCAAATGGGTATACTCGACGGACAGAAACGTAGTAGCTGCACACGTGATATTAAAAAGGGGTATAGCCAATTTCCTTTGCAGCCGCGAATCGGGTTGCAAAGGAAATTAGGTCTATCGTGAAGCGCACCGTATGCATGAAAATGCCAAAGTCGGGAAACTAACTCCGGACTAGCAACATTGCTGCTGCTAGTGTAGTTAATACCTGTAGAGGCAAGCGGCGAAATCCTTCCTTATATTTAGGAAGAGTGTTGGGATCCGGTCAGAATTTGAAATGAGGCTCTGCGTAATTTCAATTTTGACGGTAGAAAATGTCAATCTACTGGACTGATATCAAAGCTAGAAGATGAAGTTTGACAAAATATTAATTGCTAATAGGGGAGAAATCGCGCTTCGCATTCTCCGCGCCTGTGAAGAAATGGGGATTGCAACGGTTGCGGTACATTCCACCGTTGACCGTAATGCTCTGCACGTCCAACTTGCCGATGAAGCTGTTTGCATTGGCGAAGCTGCTAGCAGTAAAAGTTATTTGAATATTCCCAATATTATTGCAGCGGCATTGACACGTAATGCCAGCGCCATTCATCCTGGTTATGGCTTTTTGGCAGAAAATGCTCGGTTTGCAGAAATCTGTGCTGACCATCATATTGCTTTTATCGGTCCATCTCCGGAAGCCATTCGGCTGATGGGCGATAAATCTACGGCAAAAGAAACCATGCAAAAAGCTGGGGTTCCCACCGTACCAGGTAGTGATGGGTTGGTAGAATCGGAGCAAGAAGGTTTGGCGATCGCCCAAAAAATTGGCTACCCAGTCATGGTTAAAGCCACAGCTGGCGGTGGCGGGCGGGGTATGCGCTTGGTGCGTGCTGAAAGCGAGTTCGTCAAATCCTTCCAAGCAGCCCAAGGTGAAGCGGGAGCTGCATTTGGTAATTCTGGGGTTTATCTGGAAAAATTTATTGAGCGTCCCCGCCATATCGAATTTCAAATCTTGGCTGATAACTATGGCAATGTCATCCATTTAGGGGAACGGGATTGTTCTATTCAACGCCGCAACCAGAAACTTCTAGAAGAAGCCCCTAGCCCGGCTTTAGATCCTGACTTGCGAGAGAAAATGGGACAAGCTGCCGTCAAAGCAGCCCAGTTTATCAACTACAGTGGTGCAGGTACCATTGAGTTTCTCTTGGATAAATCCGGTCAATTCTACTTTATGGAAATGAACACCCGGATTCAAGTCGAGCATCCAGTGACAGAAATGATTACTGGGATAGATTTGGTTGCTGAACAAATCCTGATTGCCCAAGGGGAAAAACTCAAGCTGACACAAGACGAAGTCGTTTTGCGAGGTCATGCGATTGAATGCCGTATTAATGCAGAAGATCCTGACAATGACTTTCGACCCTCCGCTGGACGTATCAGTGGTTATCTCCCCCCTGGAGGTCCTGGAGTCCGCATCGACTCCCATGTTTACACGGATTACCAAATTCCGCCTTACTACGACTCACTCATCGGTAAGTTAATCGTTTGGGGACCAGACCGCCCCACTGCTATTAACCGCATGAAACGAGCACTGCGAGAATGTGCCATCACGGGACTCCCCACGACTATTGGATTTCATCAAAAGATTATGGAACACCCGCAGTTTTTGCAGGGTAAAGTTTACACTAATTTCGTACAGGAGATGAAAACTCTAGTGCAGTAGCATCGGGGATTCGGGACTGAGAACTAAGCAATACTCGCACCTTACCCCAATCCCCAATCCCTAATCCCTAAACTCTACTAAACACGAGACAGCATGGTCAGCAGTCCTTGCTGACCTAGGAGAATTTCCCGTAAAAGACTGAAGATACCAACCCAAATGATTGGGGTAATGTCCACCCCGCCTATAGGTGGTACTATCTTTCGCAACGGCACGAGAAACGGTTCAGTAGGCCAAGCTACGAGATTAAAAGGCAAACGATTCAAATCAACTTGGGGATACCAAGTTAAAATAATCCGGAAAATAAACAAAAATGTCATCAGTCCCAACACTGGACCGAGAATCCAAGCGGCAAGATTAGCACCAGTCATGATTTCAGCTTGACTTTCTGTGTGAATAAAGCAGACAGAGAATAAAATTTAAGCTTTGTAAAGCCTTTCTCTAATTGTAACCAAAGCCTGCTACACAAAAGAGAATAGGGAATACTGGTTGCTAGTTGTTAGCGCCATGGCGCGTCTGTACATTTGTTAGTTGTCAAAGTAGCACTAACCCTGAACAACTACCCACTGCCATAAATGGCTTCTCAAGGGTCGAATAGACCATTAGAATTGTAATAAACTATGTAAAAAAAGGTTGAAATCTATGACGCCCTCTTTATCAAATTTTCTTTGGAGTCTGGTTTGGGGAACAGCAATTGTCGTTATCCCCGCAACACTAGGATTGATTTTTGTCAGCCAGAAAGATAAAATCCAACGTTAATAAGAGTTGTGTAGAGAAGCGCTGTTTGCAGCTTCTCTACTCTTAAAACTCGGTTTGTGTCACTGAATTGCGATGGTTGCTGACTCTGAGCAATTCCTCACAGAAGCATATTTATACTAAAGCGACACACAGGCTTGTTAGCTTTAGGTCATAATGTAAAGACGCGTAAGTGTTGCTCAACTCTCATGAAAAGCTGCCCTACGGGCGTCTAGGTGGAGTTAGGCAACTTCGCGTCTTTAAAGTATATTGTGTCTGATTACAGTAGAGATTTAAATTCTAACTCGCTAACATAGATTCTAATATTGGGTAAACAACAATGCTAATATTTGGGCTGAACTCAGCCAGTGTTCTGGCTCAGGTAAATTTTGGGGCAAACTCAGCCAGTATCCTAGGAATTTTCTTGGCTGTGGCTGGGGCAGCACTCTATTTTCTCCGAACTGTGCGTCCAGAGCTCTCACGCGACCAAGATATCTTTTTTGCCGCTGTGGGCTTACTGTGCGGCTTCATTCTCGTGTTCCAAGGTTGGCGTCTTGACCCAATTCTACAATTTGGTCAGTTGCTTTTGGCAGGCTCAACTATATTTTTTGCGGTTGAAAGTATTCGTCTGCGCGGTATAGCCACTCAGCAAGCCAAGCGCAACACGCCTATTGTGGATGATGAACGAGAGGTCAGCGACAACTATAGGTATAACAAGAAGTACAAGGCACAGGTAGACGCTGAGTTAGAACCATTGCCTTATGATGATGATTACGATGAGCGCCCCGTGCGTGGTCGAATTTCTGGTAGCAGGGAGAACCGTTCATCTCGGGATGATTACTACGAAGATGAACCCCCGCGTCGTCCAGAACGTCGCAATGGTAGCGAAAGGCTGACAACAAGCGACAAAACTGACAAACCCCGTCGCCGTACTTCTGGGCGTTCTGTCCGTCCTTCTGAAAGTTTTGAAGATGAAAGTTGGGGTGCTTCCACCAGACCAGTTGATGAGTGGGATAGCTCAACTACCGAAGAAAGACGACCTTCACGTCGTGGGAATAATGGACCAGTGCGTCCAGAAACGCGCGATGAAGATGTTACTCCTAGACCAAGAAAACGCCGTCCATCCACTGAATCAACTCCAAGAAAAGAGCGCGACGATGATGAGGTGATTTCTACTGAATATGTAGACTACAAACCATTAGACCGCTCAGAACGTTCGGGTAAGGATCAAGATAGTTCATCAAATTTTGATGATGATTTGTAAATAAGCTGAGGTGGAGGAGGGGAAAGCGGCGACGGAAAAAGTTCAGGTGAAAAAAATTACACCTAGTTTTTGGCTCCAAAGACAAATTCCTTGGGGTCTTAGTTTTACATTGGCAAGTTTACTTGTATCTTGTAGCTACAGCGACATCCCAATTGGACCTACTTCCCTCAACAGCCGCTACACTGAGCAGCAACCAGCCTTGAGTGGGAATGGTCGTTTTTTAGCGTTTGTATCTAATCGAAATGGTAGTCATCTAGTGCTACTGTATGACTTGGAACAGCAGCAGTTTATTGCGACACCTGGGTTAAACCGACCAGAGACAATTGCCGAAAGTCCTAGTCTCAGCTACACCGGACGTTACATTGCTTATATCACGAGCGACCAAGGTAGACCAGTTGTGGCGCTTTACGATCGCGCTACGCAACAGTCACAAATTCTTACCCCCATTTATCCTGCTTGGGTAAGAAATCCCAATATTAGCCCAAATGGACGTTATGTTGTTTTTGAAACTGCTAGCCGTGGTCAGTGGGATATTGAAGTTCTGGACCGGGGACCGAATATTGAGTTAGATATTCCCAACGGCGCAGCCGTGGGTGAATCCCCGTGAGGGGAGATGAGGGGGATGAGGGGGATGAGGGGATGAGGGGAGCAGGGAAGAAGAATAATTTTTGACTCTTGACTCTTGACTAATGACGAAACGCTTTATTTTTCTACCTATATTTGCCTTGGCTAGTTTGTTAGGTGGCTGTGCTGGGTACCCGCGCCTAGTCAATTATGGATATGATCCGGGGGGTCTGAGTCTGAATAGTTCGGCTTCGGAATTAGATCCTCAAATTTCAAGAAGATATATTGTTTTTGCGAGTGACCGACGAGGGAGCCAAGATATCTATATGTTTGATACGGTCACTCGTACTTTGGTAGATTTGCCTGGTTTAAATTCTTTTGATACTGTTGCTTCTCATCCTGCTGTTTCTGAAAATGGTCGTTCTATCGTGTTTGTTGGTAGTCGTCAGGGTCGCTCAGCTATTTTCCTTTACGACAGAGAAACACGTCAATTAAGGAATTTGACTGCCAACCTGCAAGCAGAAGTTCGTAATCCAACAATTAGTGCTGATGGCAGTAGGATTGCTTTTGAGTCTAGCGTGAATGGACAATGGGATATTTTCGTTTATAACCGTTCTGGACAACCGCTGAATGTGCCTCAAGACCCCCGTTGAGGGAGATGAGGGCAATACGGTTCGGATAAGACTTGATCCCCCCAACCCCCCGATAAGTTGGGGGGCTAATTTCCCCCCTTTACTAAGGGGGGTTAGGGGGGATCTTTGAGGAATGAACATGGCGTTCCCGTACGGTATAGGGAGTGGGGGAAGATGAGGGAGATGAGGAGCCAGCGCCGTGGGCGGGTTTCCCGACTTGAGGCGACTGGCGTGGAGATGAGGGAGAAATTCCCGGCTCTTGAGCTCTCCTGGTTCCCTCAATACTCACTTTGTGTCTGTACCTTATTCCTAGACTTTATTCTCTTGTTGCTGAACGGCTTCAATGAGCGATCGCACTTGTTGAGTTCCTTGTGAAGGTTCAAACGAAAGTGGAAATTTACTTCGGGCTAGCATTCGCAACCCAAGGGGAACAATACTGAGCAATCCTTTGAGGTCTTTAAAGTAGTTTCCAACGACTTGTAAGCCAAATTGACGCTCATCAATCCACCCGCCTTCTTTGACTAAGTCTATTAATACTTTGCGATGGCGAATTGAACGGCTGTCGCTTGCTTGTTTGTGATCAAGAATTTCCTGCTTGATTTTGGTGATTTGCTCTAATGGGGCAACACCCATTGGACATACAGAATTACAGTAAAAACAACGGGTACAACCCCAAACTCCTTTTGTGCCTTCGTTATATTCTTCTAAACGACTTTCGGTTTGGCTATCACGAGAGTCTGCTACCATGCGGTAAGCTTTGGCAAGGGCGTGGGGACCAACAAAGTCTGGGTCAACTTCACGAGCATTGCACTCAGAGTAACAAGCTCCACACATGATACAGTTACCACTTTCATCAAGGCGCGATCGCTCTTCGGGCGTTTGTAAAAATTCCCTTTCTGGGACGCTACGCCCTGCTGTACTCACATAAGGAGCAACCCTCTCAAGATTGTTCCAAAAACTGCTCATATCCACCACTAAATCTTTGACCACAGGCATATTGCCCATTGGTGCGATCGTTATTTCTGGAATGACATTTGCATGACCTCCCGTTGTTCCAGTCTGTTGTAATTTGGCAATTTCACTCCCAACATTTTCCTTACAAGCCAAAGCTGAACGCCCATTGATTCGCATTGCGCAGCTACCACAAATTGTATTGCGGCAATTTTTGCGGAACGCCAATGTTCCGTCTTGCTCCCACTTAATACGATTGAGACAATCCAGAATTGTATTCCCTGCTTCAGTATCCAAAACGTAAGTTTGCACAACCGGGGAGGAATTTTCTTGCTGTCGTATGACCTTAAAAACAACTTCCATTGCCACCTACCAAAGTCTTGAAATTGCTATACCTATCTATAAAATTATTCCCACACATCACTTGCCCACCAACACCTGAACTATACTCCTGTTGCCCTTAATTCGCTCGCTAGCTGTTAATAGGCTGATGATTAAACTACTTATTCTAGTTTAAGGATAATCATGAAAATCTTAATTGTATCAGCACCGAATGGGTTTGGCACCAAATGTGTCAACATGTTTAGCTAAAAAAAAGTAATCGCTGCTTGACAATTCATTCATGTATTTGGGCTAATGAACGTGAGTAAGAGAGAAGGACAGGGGAAACGGGACTTAAGTTCATCCCTTAACTGAAAATGTCCAAATTTAATGCTCCTTAGGTTATAACTGTATCTTGATGTCAATACGAGTGAAAGACCCACTGATTGAAAAAATCGCGTATGGCAGTCGTGAAGCGCCAAATTTTTGGTTATATAGAATTGTTAAAGCTTTTAATGAACATCTTGACCTCTTAATCAAGAAACTCTTGGTTGTAACTCACTCCTTCAAACTGCTTGTCTAAATTAAATGAATTTTTATAAAACCCCGACGGTAATACTCATCCCAAGGATAGGGATTTACATAAAAGTGTATCAGCAAGTTTAATTCAAAATTAAACAGCAATTTTGCTATTATTAAACCATGCTACTATTTAATATAAAATTATGAGGCAACAAAACCAGTATCAATCGCCGTGTAAGGGCGGCTGTTACTGCTTTGTTTCTTTGTAATAAACAGAGGCAAGAAATTTCTGGTCTCTACTGGCAGGATAAAAGGTTGTATGTCGGCACAACCCTATGAAAATACTATGCTGTCTTATGCTTCTTGAGTATCAGTGGGCAAAACCACACGACTCAAGGTTAATAAAGACAGAGCTAGGAAAGTAAAAAGCCTGCAATTTGTTGAGTCTACGACTTGTTTCTAGTGGTAGAACTTAACGGCACAAAAGCGGGATGAAAATCCTCTGCACGTTTTGCCTCCGCCATTTGTAAAGGTTGCTCAAAGTTGTACCACTCTGTAGTGCCAAAAAAGAGAATTATCTCATTTCAAATGGCAAATAATGGTTAAAAATGCCGTAAAATTAGCAAAATTAATGCCTGTGACAACTAGACCTTAATCTGTTGTGGGCAACCATAAGAGATTCTCTTGTGGCTCTTGTGTATGGAGGAATTAGCCCTTCATTCTAGGGTCTTGGGTAACTTTGTGCAAATGTCAAGAAGCCAAGAATTGCCAAAAGACGGCTTGTTTATTAGTTTGGAGAAAGTGAGGATATTTGAAGCGTAATGACTGAAACTGCCACCGCACCATTAACTGGAAAAGCACTGCTAGCTAAAGTAAAAGAACTTTCTACTTTACCACGCCGAGAAAGAGCGAAGCAGTGTGGTTACTATACAGTTACTAAAAATAACCAAGTTCGTGTCAATCTTACTGATTTTTATGATGCTTTGCTGTCGGCTAGAGGAATTCCCCTAAGTCCAGAAGCACCTAAAGATGGTCGTGGACGCGAACCGACTTACAGGGTAAGCGTACATCAAAACGGTCAAATTGTTATTGGCGCGACTTACACCAAAGCTATGGGCTTAAAGCCTGGTGATGAGTTTGAAATTAAGCTGGGTTACAAGCATATTCACTTAATTCAAGTTGATAGTGATAAAAAGCTACTCCAGCACGATGAAGATGCAGAAATCTATGAGGATGAAGACCTCGAAGACGAAGATCTAGAAGACGAAGACGAAGAAGACGACGAGTAAAGTTTTCTTATAGTAGAGACAAGTTTAAGGCAAAACTTTTATAACTTGTCTCTACAGCTACACAGAAAGCTTTAAAATTTGTTGCAACTTAAAAATACGATCAGACTTCTTGCAAAATTTAAGCACTTTGGCAAAGGCTTGATTGAGAATAAAGAAAAGCTATTCATAAATCATACTTGAGGCAGTTGCAAAAGCAGGATAACATTGCTATTCCTGTTTGAAAACTGCTCTAAATCAAGAAAAATTTTTCTTGCCAAGCCAAAAATTATTATGCAAGAAGTGTATCGTGTTTTTTTCGCTGATTTTATAGCGTTATTTGAGCTATCACCCGACTTGTTACTGTCATCTTTAAAAGATGCACCAGTATTCTTTGTTGTGATAGCTTTTTTTATTGTTTGGGTGGGTTGCTGGTTGCCTATAGCAGCACTCATAGCATTTGCCCTTAAGTGGCAACTCTCTAAAGGTTTCCAACCAGAACAAAAGTTACCTTTACTGGTATCTCTCTACCTATTAGCACCCTTTGTTTTATGGGGAGCTAGTTGGCTAACCGATACACCTTTCTCAGATTACGGCTTTATTAGCAACATTTCAACTCTATATTCTTTGGGGTTGGGTTTAGCCTTGGGAATGTTGAGCATCGCAGTGGTTTTTTCTGGGCAATTGTGGCTGGGATGGTGCTGTTTTCAATGGTCGAATTTTAAGCTTGTGCGACCTATCTTGTTACCTATTTTATTAGTGGCATTATTTGTAGGTGGTATTGAAGAGTTAGTTTTTCGCGGTTTTCTGTTTACGGAATTACAGAAGGATTACTCTGTATGGGTAGCAGCACTCATTTCTAGCTCGATTTTTGCGTTGCTACACTTGGTTTGGGAGCAAAGAGAAACGACACCACAATTACCTGGACTCTGGTTCATGGGAATGGTGTTGGTACTAGCACGATTTGTCGATGGGGGGAGTCTCGGCTTAGCTTGGGGACTGCATGCTGGATGGGTGTGGGCGATCGCCACTTTAGACACAGCGCAGCTGATTGATTACACAGGTAAAGTCTCGGAGTGGGTGACAGGTAAGAATAAAAAACCTCTTGCTGGTGTAGCTGGAATTGTTTGTTTACTGTTCACTGTGGGGATTTTTTGGGTTTTTTCTGGGAATATTTAATTTCGCCCATTGACAAAGGCGCAAAAAAAAGCAGTAGTCACAGAGTGAGGTAAACAACTCAGAACATCTTGGTTTCGCAAATATTTGCCTAAAAAATCTGGGATGTCTTGGCTTGACTTGGTAGATTAGTGTATCTCTCCTCAAAAGGGATGTCACCAAGCACTTTCAATAAGTCAAGAGGATAGGGCGTGACAAATCAAACTTTTGCTCATGGTTATGCATTACTCATCGGTGTTGGTGCTGATTTACCCATCACCGTCAAAGATGCTACTGCCCTACGAGATGTTTTAGTTAGCCCCAATCGAGCTGCCTATCCACTAAACCAAGTCAACTTGCTAACCGAGACTGCTGCAACTCGGCAAGAAATTCTTAAGGCTTTTGACCAGCTTATCGAACAGGTAAACCAAAATCCTGATGCAACAGTAATTATTTACTACTCTGGTCATGGTGGACGGATTAAGCGTACAAATGAATACTTCTTAGTGCCTTATGGCTACGATCCCAGCCAACGTGCAGACACCGCCATATTAGGATTGGAGTTTACCCAAAAAATTGAAGCGATTAAAGCACGTAAGCTCGTCGTTTTGCTCGATTGTTGTCATGCAGGAGGGGTTCCTGCACTCAAGGAAGCTGAAGAAACTTTTATCAAATCACCTGTACCACCTGACCTGTTAAATATGCTGGCAACAGGAAGTGGTCGAGTTGTCGTTGCTTCATCGCGGGAAGACGAATATTCCTACACAGGTCAGCCGTACAGTGCTTTTACGGATTGCTTGTTGGAAGCTTTACAAGGCAAAGCAACTGTGAATAAAGAGAATAAAGATGGCTATGCTCGTATTCTTGACGTTATGATTTATTTGTTCGACCAAGTGCCCGAGCGGGCTTCGGGACCACAGCATCCATTCGTCAAGAAAGTGCTTGATTTAGGTGATAATTTTCCACTTTGCTACTACGCAGGTGGAAGTAAATTTTTACCAGGGGAAGTACCAGTGGCTGAAGTGAACTCAACTACCAGTGGCTTAACAGGCGGACAAAAGCGACGATTAGCGCAAAAACGAGACACACTCCAGGCAGAATGGGATCTCCGTAGCGAGAAAGTGAAGCGAATGCGGGATGCTCTGGCTATTGAGGCTGGTACGGCTGTTAAGTTCCAATTAGAAAAGCAGCTTTTGGATGAAGAGGCTCAACTAGCCCGTCTTGGTGATGAGTTGGATGAAATTGAACAGGCATTGCAGTAATTGAGAAAGCTGGGGCTAAATAGAGATGTCATCCGTCAAAGCTCTTATGAATAAACTTGAAAGACTGAACGAAACACTTGATGGACTTCAGCAGGAGTGGAAGCTACACAATGACAAAGCTAAGCAATTACGCATGGCTTTTGCCACTGAAACCAGTGCCAATGCAGACAACAAATTTCTACTAGAGCAGAAAATAAACTTTGAAAATGCTCAGCTTCAAAGTCTGGATCAGAAAATACAAGATGTCGAAAAGCAGATTGAGCAAATGAATCTAGACTTGGAAAGGGCTAGGTTACAAGCAAATCAATCAGGTTCATCTCGTCAATCGAATAAGACCTCACAAACCTCAAAACCTGTAGGTAGAATAAAAGAATTTTTTGGGGGGAGTGTTGTTGTCTGCTCAACGATTATTGCAGTACCCATTATTTATATTTACTTTCAATCAGGCAACGTAGCTACTCAGTCACTGACAACAACGACACCACCGACACCAACACCCGTCGTAAACGACTATCCCTCTCCAACATCTTCACCAACACAAACTCCTGAATCTATACCACAGGAGATTCCTTTTACTTCATCACCAGACTCTAGGGACTTAAATCAAAAATTTTTTACCTGGAAACGGGGCAGTTCGTCCAGCAGTAGATATAGTTTAACTCCATCTGGTGTGTTATCGATAACTGCCGGCGCAGGTACAGATATTGTTGGTTCTATTAATACAGCACCCTTGGTTACTTATCCATTTAATGGAGACTTTGAGGTTCAGGTTAAAGTGATGTTTAATTCTACTATCAATAACCAGCGTGCTGGTCTTGGTATTAGATCAACAGATGCTCAAAATAATCATCTACGAATTTACAAGTTAGAAAACAAACGTATTGAGGGGTATCTGAATTTACAACACAAAAAGCAATACCCCTTAAATATAGTGCCTTATGAGGGTGAGACTGTTTATTTTAGGATAAGAAGACAAGGTAGAGATATTAGTATGTTTTACAGTTCCAATGGGAGCAATTGGGTTTCTTTAGGAAATGAGAATCTAGAAATACCTCAAGAGGTAGAAATATTTCTTTTTGTTCTTTCCGCAAACAACCCAAATACTGCGACTGCACAGTTTAGTGACTTCGTAATAACTCGTCTATGAAAATTTTAATAACCTTAGTTGGGCAGAGGTTTTTTGTGAGTGTCGGAGAATCTGATGATGGCAGTTGTGTGTGAGAATGTAGGTCTTTACTTGTTCAGGAGTCATTTGTCCAATACCAATGACAAATGACTACTGACTTATGACTATCCACCAAAACCAGGAACAAGGC
This sequence comes from Scytonema sp. HK-05, assembly GCF_963872035.1. NCBI lineage: Bacteria > Bacillati > Cyanobacteriota > Cyanophyceae > Nostocales > Scytonemataceae > Scytonema > Scytonema sp. HK-05. Next base: position 23,190 of record NZ_CAWMYC010000117.1, on the reverse strand, counting down.
GCTTGAGCGCCCGACCACTCACCTCACTGTAACGCAGTTCACCACACAAAAGTTTGCCCATAATTTGGACAGATGAGGGACGCTTCACACCCACTTTATATCCAATACCAGGGAAGCGGTAAAATGCCCCAGCTAATTTCTGCGCCCAAGCCATATCACTACCCCATTGTTCGTTAATGGTGTCAGAGTATTTTTCCAAGGCGTTGATATCACCACCCAAGGCTTCGTCGATCGCTTCTGCTGCTTTCATACCGCTAAAAATTGAGGGGCGAATACCTTCTGCTGTGAAGGGGTCAACGACACAAGCAGCTTCCCCAGCGAGAACCGCATTTTCAGTGTGCAGCTTTTGATTGCCATTCCACAAGCACAAGGCATGACCATACTGCTTGCAGATTTTGATATCCACACCAAACAAGCTGCCATAGTCGTTCAAAATGCTCTTGAAATCTTGAGCCTCACCACCGCCCAGAAATCTGCCAATTCCAATAGAATATCCATCTGCTTTAGGAAAGTTCCACAGATACCCGTTTTTGATCATGCCAAACTCAAAATGGGCAATGTGTCCGTTCTCCACTTTGGCTGATGCTTCTGCTTCTAAGGCTGCTGCTAGAACGCGTTTGCGGTCTTTGAAGCCTAGGTATTTTGCCATTGGTCCTTTTGCACCATCAGCAGCAATTAAGTAACGTCCACTGACAGATCCATTTGCCGTATTAACTTGCCAAGAGTCACCTTTAAATTCAATGCCTGTGACTGCTGTATTATCTTTGAGTTCAGCCCCTTGCTTTTGCGCTTGCTGAATCAGGAAATGGTCAAATACATCGCGCCTAACCATCCAAACTGGTTCGGGAGTTTTTAGTTCCGCTTCCACAGGTTCGCCCATTTTCCAGGTACAGCGAATTGTGTCTGCTTTGCTTGAAATTGCAGGGCTAAAGTCAAAGTCAAACCATTGGGCGATCGCTGGCGACACTCCACCGCCACAGGGTTTATATCTTGGCAGGGTTTCTTTTTCTAAGACTAATACTGAGCGTCCCCGCTTGGCTAAATGATATGCGGCTGTTCCACCAGCTGGTCCCGCGCCGACGATAATACAGTCGTACATATGGCTGTTGTCTTTGCTCCTGTATCTGTTAGTTGTCCAGTTTCTGTTTTTACTTTCTAAATAGCCAGTCTGACGAGACTTTCATTAATTTTCGTAGTTTGCTGTTAAAAATGGTATTTATCTTGGTTTGGCTTGTCTAAATCTTTATTCTTTATAAACTATGCTTTATCCGTAAATATTACTATGTTTCATCACTCTCTTCATTTATTTTTCTTAATTACGGTGGTATTATAGCAGTCCTATTTGATTTTTGATAAATGAAGTGCAGAGGACAACAGAGGCTACTGATGAAGAAAATTAGACATTTTCACGACTGATTTAGAATTCCTATCTTATTTTTATCTTAATATCATATGGATAATTTATGGTGGTTTAAACGCATTTTTTCTATTACATAAAATGTCTCTTTTTTGTCAACTTATACGAAAATAAATTCATTCGCTTCACTGTTATACCAATCCTAAATCATAAACCTTACCGGCTGCCTTCGGCTAGGTGAACAACAAGATTCCCGACTTCTTTAAGAAGTCGGGAATCTGAGCATACGCGATTTATGCACTTGCGCAAGCACTTTCATACAAATCAAATAAGATTAATATAACAACTTTCTCAGCAATTCTTTATCTTTCTTCATTAACTTGTAGTAAACATTTTGGAAATGAAATGTTTCAGAGTTAATTTTGAAAAAGTTTATATTATGCCACAAGTAGTCAAAAAGCAACTTTCTACCTCTACAAAATATTTTGAGGTAGTACATGAGCATTGATTTATATGCTGGAAAAACTATGAGATGCACTGACGCGGTTTCTATTGGACGCGAAGAAGACTAGACGTAGTGACACTGCTGATAACGTGGAGATAACTAGACGAGGTGACAGGGAAAGTCTTCGGTGAAAAATTTCCCCGTGTCTGGTATGTCTCCTTGTCCTTGTGTCCTCTTCCCGTTATGCTCATGTCTCCTTGTCGTTGAGAACCGCGTCTCCCTGATAAGCATTTTTCCGTGTTCTTTCTAGACGGTTGTGATGTCTTTTTCTTTTTCTGTCAATAATTCGTCTATTCTGGTGGTGTACTTGTTGGTCAATTTTTGCAGTTTGTCTTGCTGATCGCGTGCTTCATCCTCTGAAATTTCGGCATTCTTTTCCAGTTTGCGAATTGTATCTAAAGCATCGCGCCGGATGTTGCGAATGGCAACGCGTCCTTCTTCGGCATACTTGGCGGCGATTTTGACTAATTCTTTACGGCGATCGCTCGTCAATGGCGGAATGTTTAGCCGAATTAAGGAACCATCGTTGTTTGGGGTTAAACCCACATCCGACATGGAAATTGCCTTTTCAATCAGGTTTAAAGTATTGCGATCATAAGGCTGAATCAGAATCGTTGTGGAATCTGGCGTGGTGATGTTTGCCAGTGATTTCAACGGCGTTGGCGAACCGTAGTAGTCCACCGTTATCTTATCCAATAAACTCGCATTAGCGCGACCAGTGCGAATCGTGTTAAAAGCTCGTTGAGTCGATTCAACGGTCTTTTGCATCGTACTCTCAGCTTCAGCTAATTTCACAAGAACCTCCCACAAGCGTCCCTATCGATTCTCCCATGACTGCTCGGCGGATGTTACCCCGCACAGTTAAGTCAAATATAAGAATAGGGATATTATTCTCCTTACACAAGGCTATCGCGGTACTGTCCATTACTCGCAAATCTTTTGCCAAAACATGCCCGTATGTTAAGGTATTGTAACGTTTGGCGTCTGGGTAGATGTGGGGGTCAGCATCGTAAACCCCGTCTACCTTAGTGGCTTTAAAAATCACGTCAGCTTCAATTTCTGCTGCTCTCAATGCCGCAGTCGTATCGGTGGTGAAAAAAGGATTTCCAGAACCAGCACCAAAAATAACCACCCGCCCTTTTTCTAAGTGGCGGATGGCACGACGACGAATATACGGTTCGGCGACTTCTTGCATAGAGATGGCGGTTTGTACCCGCGTTTGTACCCCGATTCGTTCCAGCGAATCTTGCAATGTCATAGCATTCATCACCGTGGCAATCATCCCGATGTAGTCAGCGGTTGCTCGATCCATCCCAGCCGACGCCGCCTTGACGCCACGAAAAATATTTCCGCCTCCAACGACGATGGCGATCTGAACGCCAGTTGATACCACCTCTGCTACTTCTTCGGCTATTTCCTTGACTACTTCTGGATCAATTCCATAGCCCATATTGCCCATGAGGGCTTCACCACTCACTTTAAGTAAAACCCTTCGGTAATCTGTTCCCATGAAGTTACGTGCTTATCAAAAATTTGTTATTGCCTCCAATTAAAGATAGCAATACAGTGGCATTCTGTCTCTAGTTTCTATATACCAAAGAAGTGCCAATTGATTCAGTCTCGTTGGGATGAATTTCTTGAGCTTTCAACAAATTGGCGATCGCCTTCTCAAGAGCGGAGACGCTGCGTGTTGGCGCAGCCTGTCCTCGGGACTTACGGCACTGCGCTCCCTTGCAATCGCCCCCTCGCGTAGCGTTCTGCAGGAAAGGCGGGGCTGAGTCCAGAGGACAGGCACTCGCGTTCGCCCATCGCTGTAAAGCGCGAGAAAAGCGTCATCGCAATCATCCAAGCACTGTGTACCATTCTAAGGCTGCGCCCTGCTTGAACGCGAGTGCCTACTCAGGTATGGGTACGAGGAGCAATGCTAGGCTTGTTGATATGCTCTGACTTAGTTGTGCAGTTCCAACGCTAGGAACCAAGCTAGGATATCTACCGTCTAGATTGATAAATTAATAGTCAAAACAGTGAACAGTGAACAGTGACCAGTTACCAGTCAATCCCCATCAATGAATTGAGGGGCTTGAAATAAGGATGCACTTTCATTATTTCTCCATCAATAAATTGAGGGGCAAGGAAGCGTCAGCCCCTTCGGGGAAGTCAAAAGTCACGCATTCACGCATTCAAAAGTAAGAACCCCATAACTGAAGTTGGGGGCTTGAGTCAGCGGACGCCGTAGACGCTTGCGCCTACTCGATGAAATACGTTTTTTCTTTTTCCATACCATAAGTTGGGGGCTTGTACCTTTTTCTTTCTGGTCAACAAACTAGGGGGGTAAGGGTGTAAGGGTGTAAGGGTGTAGGGAACCCCATCAATCTCCTTGAGGGGCTTGAATTAAGGATGCAGATCTTCTATATTTCTCCATTAATAAATTAAGGGGCTTGAGTCCTTCTAGTTCCGGGGTAGAGGTGTACCACTGAAGTTGACCCCCTATGCCCCTACACCCCTACACCCCTATACCCCTACACCCGCGCGTTTTGGTCACCAGTACCAGCATGGTACTTGATAACTGATAACTGGTAACTGATTCGGTCAAATATATAGTCTCTATAGTTATATAGTCAAAAATACTTTTTCTGTAAGAAGGGTGTGGTTATAAGTAGTTGGTTGTCACAAAAAGACTTCCCTGTCCTCCTTTTCCACAGACACTTTGCAAGGGCGGGGGAACCCTGGCACGCAAGTGTCCTCTGATTGTCCATTCCTTCACCAACAGGTTTTGACTACACCCGTGTAAAAATCGATTTCATTGGTTGTTCCATCGAAATTGGCTTTTGGGCAATTTTGGGGCTTTAAAGAGCGTTAATTGTTTTTATTTGATGAAATCTGCTTATTTTTTAGACAAATTAAGCCACAAAGCGCATTTTTACACAGAATTCCTATAAAAGGGTATTTGGTCCCTTTTCGCAACTTCAACAATGATAGGTAGTTGTTGCTTTATAGGAAATGGGTCATATAACTACACCTGCTTTATCATAAGTAACAGCAACATCAAAGCCGAGAAATGCCATGACAGAAGTAGATGATGCTAATACTACGACTACGACGACACAAACCCTGTTTGCGTTACAAGATATGCGACTCCTTATCCTTAAATAATCTCAATGAAAATAATCTCAAGGAAAATGACACTACCTATATCACAATAGGGAATGGGGAACAAGTTCTTTATTATGCTCAATGCCTTAAAGCTAATTATTAATCATTATTAAATACTGCAACAAGAGCAAGTACTGTAACAATAAAAACAGCAATGCCTGCAGCAAAAAGCTGCATATCTACTCCTTGTACTCATTATCTATCTTCGATGACGACCTCTACTTCCACTCCAGCATTAACCTCAACAAAAACCTGGATTTGGCAAGGCTTTCCCATTTGCTACCAAACCCAAGGAACCACCGGACCAGCCGTTATCTTAGTGCATGGCTTCGGAGCATCATGGTGTCACTGGCGGAAAAATATACCCATGCTGGCGGATAACTGCCGTGTCTATGCTATTGATTTGATTGGGTTTGGCAGTTCAGCGAAACCAAAACCTGGTGAGAAAATTGCTTACACAATTGAAACTTGGGGACAGCAAGTGGCAGATTTTTGCCGTGAGGTCGTGGGTGAACCTGCTTTTTTAGTTGCTAACTCCATTGGCTGTATTGTAGTAATGCAAGCAGCAGTAAGTAACCCAGACATCGCATTAGGAGTTGCACTGCTCAACTGTTCCCTGCGGCTATTGCACGATCGCAAGCGGGCAACTTTACCGTGGCATCGGCGCTTCGGAGCGCCCATACTTCAACGTATACTATCTGTCAAACCAATTGGCGACTTCTTTTTCAATCAAGTCGCCAAACCGAAAACAGTACGAAAAATTCTTCTGCAAGCGTATGCTAATTCTGAAGCAGTCACAGAAGAGTTAGTAGATATACTCACAGCACCAGCACAAGACCCGGGGGCTGTAGCTGTTTTCCTCGCCTTTACCTCTTATTCCTCAGGTCCTTTAGCTGAAGACCTTTTACCTGAACTACCCTGTCCAGCGATGATCTTATGGGGAACCGCAGATCCTTGGGAACCAGTTGAGTTAGGTAGAGAGTTAGCCAACTTTCCACAAGTGCAAAAGTTTATTCCTTTAGAAGGCGTGGGGCATTGTCCCCAAGATGAAACTCCTGAAGTGGTGAATTTGATTATACAGGACTGGATTTGGAAGCAATCAGCCAGGAACGCAATACGGCAACTGAGTTAGATAAGTTAATTCGCTCCAGGTTACGAATCCCACGGCGCGATTGTGTTTGCCCTCAGGAGTGCCGCAGGCATACCCGAATCCGTGGGAGTGTAAACTCAGTATCCTTATTTGTTATGTGAAGGCTTAAGGTTGGACAGGGTTCTCAAGGATTTCTCTGTGTTGTAACCAATCCTTACCCACTTGGATACTAATATCAGATCCGAGATTGCCAGTGCTTTCTACCCGCACTTCTCCAATTCCTAAAGTGTTGCGAATTGATTCGGCACTGCTCCCATCTCCTTGTTGGGCAACAATATGAGTCACTTCTAAGGGTTCACCCCAGCTTTTAGCTATGTAGACGTTAGTATAGCCAGATTTTTCTAATGCTCTAATCAAAGGTCGGAGATTCGCTTTATCGCTGCCTGTACTGTCTTGAATTGCGATTCGCAAAGAAGCTGGATTTACTTCCTGAGGTGTAGAATCTGTTTGCACTTCAAAGTGCTGAGTGATCATGCTATTGATGCGTGCCTTATCTGGTAACCAGTAGCTAGCATTAAACTCCCCTTTTTGACTAAACCGACCAGGCAGCATCAACATTTGCATATTAGAGCGATTTGTTCGCACTCCAAAACCTGCCAGTGCCAATAATTCTTCAATTGTTAAGTTAGTATCAATATGTTCTTTGACTACGTTGAGAATTTTGGGCAATTGAGTTAGGGTAGCTGGGTTGAGAGATTGATCCATCAGCGCTCGCATGACCATTTGCTGTCGCTGAATTCGACCAATGTCTCCATTCTCATCATGCCGGAAGCGCAGAAGTTGCAGCGCCTGATCGCCATTGAGATGCTGCTTTCCTTTCTTCAAATTAATATAAAGGTGCTGAGAATCATCTTGATATTTCATATCTTTGGGTACGTAAACTGTGACTCCACCCAAAGCATCAATCAGCTTACCGACTCCCAAAACGTTAATCCGGATATAGCGATCAATTCCTACTCCGTTCACGAGGTTACTAACAGTTTTGGCAGTCAAAGCTGGCCCACCAAAAACATTTGCAGAATTAATTTTTTTGAGACCGTGTCCCTCTATTTCTATACGGGTATCTCTGGGAATAGAAAGCATGACTAATTTTTTCTTCTCTGGATCAAATTTGATCAAGAGCATGACGTCAGCAAGACCATCAAAGGAGTTGACTTGGGGCAGATATCTAAGATTTTTAGTTTCACCGGGAGGGTTTCGCACATCGGGCGGGAGTACGCTCATCCCCATAATTAAGATATTCACCGGGCGAGTTAATTCTGAAAATCGCAGCCCACTCCCGGAAATGCGATCGCCATCAAACACCGCCGCTTCATCTGCACTTAAAGAAGCTTGCATTAAAGGCGTACTTGTTAAAGAAACCGCCAACAGCGCTCCTGCAGTTGCTGACACCATTGCAATACCGCTCATACCCACCCAAAACCACAACCACCGTCCAGATTTATGGCTGCTGGCATTTTGCTCACTTAAGTTGTTAGTGTTTGTGGAATGGTTTTCTTGCGCCGAAGTTCTTTGAATGGTCACTGACTTCCTCACACTTACTGAATAAAATCCGGAAAATCTGCTGCTATGGAAACAGAGAAATCAACCCATAATAGCTAACTCTTAGATTATCCGTGGTAAATTTGCAATTGAGTGTTAACAAAAACACTTATTGCAGTAATTCTCCTATTTTTTGGCAAATCCGGAGAGCTTTTCTTGAAGTATGATAATCGCAAAAGAGATTTGACTAGAGTTGTTAGGAAGATTAGGCGTAGTTTTTTGGTATGTACAAGTAAAAACACTGCCGCTTGCCTTGATTCCTTAAGATTTCGCTTGCGGTATTTGCCAAGCACTCTTTGCAAAGGAGCGACTCACAAGGGGCGATCGCTTTAATTTGCCTTTAGCCACACGAACAATTAACCAGATACTAACCAAAATGTAGCTAGAGGTGAGAAAGCTATTAAGGATAAGTAGACGCAGTGTTAAAAACTCTGAAGTTGCCGCCCCAGTCGCTAGCAAGAGGTAACTCAAAAGCCAGGTAAATACCAATAGTTTAAGACAGACGACTCACAGCAAGTTGTTCCCGACTTCCCTGTTGGCGGTACGTCCATAGAGATGGGAAAAAGCCAACGATTGGAATCAAACACACGCAACAGCCCCTTCATTAAACCTGTAAAAATCTGGGCAACCGTCGCAATTTCGGCGCTTTGGGCAGTCGCTTTTTTGCTGTATATTTGCAATAAAGCGCCCAACTTCATCATAGTGGACACGCTTATGGTACGTTTTCTCATACGGTTGCCCAGATTTTTCGAGATTTGCCCCAACCCTGTAGGAGTGGCAATACTTGGGATAAGGGATTGAGAAAATTCTTCCCTAGCCGTTAATCCCCAGTCCTGAGATTCCATACAAGGGGAATTGTGATCAAATGGTTCAAAATTTATCATTTGGGTAAGTGCAATCCTAAACAAGAGGGATGAATCACAGTGATGTAGTCAGAGATAATAGGTTTTAGAGAAAAATTTTATTTAGTTGTATCCCGCAATCGGCAGATGCAAACACGCAAGCTCTTAAACTGGTGGCAAACACTAACACCCTTAGCACGATTTTTGGCGATCGCTCTGTTCGCTCCACTGCTAGTACTCAACGGTTGGGCGATTTCAGCAATTTTTCATTACTTTCACTCGTTAATTGTCATTCTAGTCGGAGCGTCAGTGCTAGCGTTTCTGCTCAACTACCCTGTAAGTTGGATGGTGCGTCATGGTGCCAAGCGAGAGCAAGTTGCTATTTTAGTCTTTTTGCTCGCTTTATCGATTTTACTGGCGTTGGGTGTCACCCTCTTCCCGTTAGCTCTGACCCAAGCTCAGCAACTGGTGGCTCGTATACCAGAATTAATTGATTCTGGGCGCTCGCAGTTGATGTTGCTCAACGAGAAAGCAGAAAGTTTTGGTTTACCGATTAACCTTGATGCTTTGGTAGTACAAATTAACGACCGTGTCAAGGGACAATTGCAGGCGATCGCCGGACAAGTTTTGAATCTGGCGGTTGTCACATTCACCAGCCTCCTGGACTTTGTTTTGACAATGGTCTTGACTTTCTTTCTCTTACAGCATGGGGATGAACTTTGGCAGAGTTTGGTAGATTGGCTACCGAGCAAATTCCGCGAGCCTTTTTCTCAAACAATACGCCTCAGCTTTCAAAATTTCTTCATCACCCAGCTCATTTTATCTACCTGTATGGCGTCAGCCCTGATTACCACCTTTTTGTGGTTGAAAGTGCCATTTGGTGTGCTATTTGGCTTAACTATTGGCATCATGGCTCTCGTTCCCTATGGAGGAACTGTAGGTATTGCCACAACGACCTTACTGGTGGCGTTGCAAGATGTTTGGGTGGGGGCAAGGATGTTAATTGCAGCCGTCATTGTCCAGCAAATTCTAGAAAACATTATTGGTCCCCGCATTTTAGGGAATTTTACGGGTTTAAACCCCGTTTGGGCACTGATTTCTGTTTTGACAGGCGCGAGAGTTGGTGGGCTTTTGGGTGTGATTGTGGCGGTACCCAGCGCTGTTGTTATTAAGACTGCTTTAAGTGCTTTGCGTCCTTCTGCTTCCAGTCATAACGTGGAGGTGGTTTCTGAAGGCAGTGGAGAATCTTCTTATAACGCCCAAACTGATAACACTGCTCTTGATAATCTAACGCGCTCAGAAGCTCATTCGGTTGAGGTAGCTGCACCCGTTGCTGGAGAAGCATCGCCTCCAAATGTTCAAGCTAACCGTTCTGATGCCAATCCTTCTAAGACTGTGGCTCCACAATTGAACCCATAAACAAAAGGCTTCCTGTCTGATTATCCCGAATCGCACAGAAGAAAGGACGGTCAACAATCATTCGGAATGGCTCTTGTGTTGGTACTTGAGCTGACAGTGGTACAATTCTCACCGAAGTGGCAGCAGCAGCTTCTGTACCTTCTTCATTAACCTCAACAAAAGTTTTATGCTTGACCTCGCTCATTTTTAAATTTTTACCCATGAGCGAAAAATTGGCTTTGTTGCTGAAGGCTTCGCCCATACCTAAAGCTGTCAGAGCATTATTCAGTGTTACATCATAGTCCATTTTAAAGCGAGGCAAGCGAACAAATCCCTCCCGTTTGCTGAACTGAGTCATCCAATTTTCCCAGTTTTCTGCATTCAGGTTTTGATAAAAGCTTTTTAGGCTAGAGTTCTGTTTCGGTAAGAAAATATAAAAGCTAATCTTACCATCTTGACCATAAGGTAAACTGACTGCCTGAAATTGTTCATTGTCATAGTATCTATAGTCATCTGATTGCGACATCATTGGGTGTTCTTTCTGCTTACCTGACAATAGGTAAAATGGGTATTCTGCTGTTTGCTGTTTGTCGAATTCATTTGTCCAGCTACCTTTAAAATAGATAGCATTGATGAGAAATAACACTTGCTCTGGTTCTATTTTTTCAACTATTTTGTTAATTTTTCCGCGTGTATTCTCATTAACCCAATTATTGATGATGTCAGGCGCACCTGCATCTGTAAAGTTTAAATTTGTAACCTTAGCTGTGTAAAAATCTTTATTTCTTTGCAAGAAATCTGGTTTAAAGTTGGTGTCTTTGTTTGCCCAAAGCGAATTAGCAATTGTCAGTTGCACTTTCGGGTCTGGGTTTTCTAGTAATTTTTTCAACGCCGCGTTAGAGGAGTTGATTTGTTCCAAGCTCAACCCCTGTAACTCGAGCGTTTTAGTCATTGCTTCTTTTGTAGTGCCACTTGCACCGTTGTAAGTCATGGCAAGGGCAATTGCTACACTAGAAGGTGAAACAAAAATGTTATTGCTTGGGTCTTTTTCCAAAACTTCCGAAAACAGTTTAAAGCCAAATTTGGTGTTGGCAGCAACAAGTTTGCTGTCAGGATTTGATGCTGATTTTGATATAGGAGATTCTGAGCCAGGTAGACGTGATTGGGCAAACGCACTCGTGCTAGTATTAACTTGAGAGCATCCTATGACACCCATAAGCACAACGCTAGCAGCAGCCAAAACGTAACGTCTCCCCAAACGAACACCGTAACGTCTTTGCAGGAACTTTTCCCGAGCATTGCTGAATTTCTGCTTCATGTTACCACCCATTATCGCCAGAGTCTGTGTTTTGACTATGGCATCTTAGGTGACATAATCTCTGAGCGGTTACAGTTTTGGCAACAGTGATTGTACAGTTTTAAATTCTCTTTCGATAACAGGTGAAGAGCGCCATTAGTCAATAAGTATTAATGACTAAATTGAATTGAGAATTGGTGATCGCGCACCTCCTTAAGGTTACAGGGGTTTTCTTTCTGGTGGGCATTGCTGATCCTCCGGGTGAGCAGTTCCTACCCTGCGGGAAGGCGTTCCGCCTACAACGGGGGGAACCCCCGCAACGGACTGCTCACCAATATCTCAAATGTTTACCACATCCGCTTTTATGAGCAATGCCTACCCTAGGATTTGTGGTCTAATCATTTAAAAAGCGCTGTAAAGAAGAAATCTCAATTCTGCGTAAACTCATCCCCCTCCGGAACCCTCATCCCCCTTATTTCCTACTTCACGGGTACAGTCCACCAAGCTAAAGCATAAGGTTGAGTTGGTTGGTTGACCTTATGCTGAAATTGAACACGGATTTTGTAATTGCCAGTAGTAGGAACGGGACAGAAAATATGTTCTACACTATCAACTTGACTAATTGAGGAACATATAGCGTTAGCATTTCCATTATCATCAGCTTTGACTAGATAAAGGTTGAGGTTGTTTAAGCCGCGATCGCGAAAATTTTCTCCTGTATCAAACTGACCATTTTTATTCTTATCATTGAGTTCTACTAATCTATCCCAAGCTAAGGAGATAGAAACAAAACTCCCCTGCTTTAAGGGTTTTGCTAGCTCATATTCTACAGATTTCTCTGGATTGACTGTGCGATAATCCCAACCAATAGCTGGTACAGTTTGCGCTGGATTCCATTGAAGAGCGCTAAATTGTTGGTAAGCACGAAACGCGTTCAAATGACCAGTTCCCATTTGGGCATCTAAGGGAATTTTTGGGTCTTTGTATGCATCAGAAGCCAGCCAGTCTTGATTTTGTTTATCAATCAGCGTTCGCGTCATTCCTAAACGCAAACCATCGCCATAATCTTGGACTTTGTCTGCGGAATTCAGCAGTACAGCTTTCATCACTTCATGTCTGCGAGAATCTATGCTCCAGTTGGGTTGTTTTGTTCGCAGTTGTCTGTCACCGAACTCCTGCAATAAGGCTACTGTAGCCGTTACCTGAGGCGATGCAAAACTTGTACCCGTGACTTTATTATTTTTGCCATCTGGATTGATCAAAGGAATGTTATTTCCAGGAGCAACTAGACCAATCGCACGACGCGGACCAAGATTAATTTCCTTTCCTGCAAGCCGTATCATCAGTGCTTCACTCACAGCAGCCAAATTAGAAACGTCTACTTTATTAAAAATTCCTCCCCGACGCGATGAAAAAGCCACGTTTAATCCATTAAAGTTATCAGTAGGTATAGGAATGCCACCCTTTCCTTGATTGCCTGCAATGACATATAAACTATTGTGAACGCGAGTAGACCAGTCAATACATAAAGTGAGTAAGGCGTTACCATCTAAAAGAGCCTCTGGTCGTGGGTCACGGTTTAAAGGTTCACCAAAGCTAAAGTTAATCGCGCGGACATCTCCCCCATTTTGTAGCGCTATGTGTTGCGCAGACAAACACTCCTCTGGCTGACCTAAGCTTCTACCACCACCTACTGCAGAGGAATACAGCCTTGCTCCTGGGGCAATTCCACGAAAGCCTTTATCTGTACTGACCATGATACTAGCTACATTGTAGGCGTGGGGATCAACACCCGTATTTGACTTAGCAGGTGCATTGCGGAGGAACGCTCCTGCTAAGGAAACTGCGCGATTTTTAGAAACTGCTTTATCCAACCCGAACTTCCCCGGACGCCCAATCTCCACTTGACCAATAGCAATCTTGCGACCAATTAAATTATATGGAGGTTGGTGTAGTCTAAGAGCATCAATACCGTTGGTTCCAAAAGGAGATTCTACAGCAGCAAGTACGGGTGCAGTTAAGCAACAAGCACTCAATCCGCAAATTATCCAAGTTTGTTTGTTCGGCATAGTTTCAGTTAACAGATGAGCGCTAGCTCAAGTTTTGTTAAAATACTTACAGACGAGGACGCTTAGAACCCACGAGCCATGACCCAAACGCAATCAAAAAAGCCCATTGTAATAGCTCCATCCATCCTATCAGCAGATTTTAGTCGTCTAGGAGACGAAGTGCGTGCTGTAGATCAGGCTGGTGCAGATTGGATTCATGTAGATGTAATGGACGGTCGTTTTGTACCTAATATTACAATAGGTCCTTTGGTTGTGGAGGCGATTCGTCCAGTGACGCAAAAACCTCTGGACGTCCACTTGATGATTGTAGAGCCAGAAAAGTACGTAGAGGATTTTGCTAAAGCAGGGGCAGATCACATCTATGTTCATGCCGAACACAATGCTTCCCCCCACCTGCACCGCACGTTAGGGCAAATCAAAGAACTTGGTAAAAAAGCGGGAGCTGTACTTAACCCAGGTACTCCCCTGGAGCTGATTGAATATGTCCTGGAACTGTGTGACTTGGTGTTGATTATGAGCGTCAACCCCGGTTTTGGCGGTCAAAGCTTTATCCCCGAAGTCGTGCCAAAAATCCGCAAGCTGCGTCAAATGTGCGATGAACGCGGTCTTGATCCTTGGATTGAAGTGGATGGGGGACTCAAGGCAAATAATACCTGGCAGGTTTTGGAAGCTGGGGCAAATGCGATCGTTGCTGGTTCAGCTGTGTTTAAGGCTAAGGATTATGCTGAGGCAATAGAGGGTATTCGCAACAGCAAGCGTCCTACTCCGCAACTAGCAACAGCTTAAATCAAGCTGTTTTCAGTTGAATGCAATAAAAGTTTGTAGGGGCACAGCATGCTGTGCCCCTACCTTATGTATTAGCACAATACTTACAGCATATTGCAAGTAAATGAAGTACAATGTTGTTATCTAAAAGTCAGACAGAAAGCCCTTTTTATTTCTGACTTCTGACTTCTGACTCACGAATTGCTGCTGTATGTTCAGTTTCTCGCCCAACGCGTTCCCTTCCAAATTAAGATAAACAAAGTCCCTGCGACTAAAGCACCAAGATTCCATTTTGCAGAAGTCTTAATTAAGTTTAGACCTCGCAGCGATTGAGTTGCTTCTGCTTGAGTCTTTATCTGTTTCTTAGCTTGTGAGACTTCTGATAGAAGTTGATTTTTTAATTCATCAGGGGTTTTGCCATCTATTTTGCGACCTTGGCTCTTCAAAAAGTTACTTATTTGTTCAGGTGAGGCTTTACTCACCTGCTGTTCTAATTGTTCAGCCTGAGAAGCTTGTTGAGTAGATACAGTTTGAATTTGAGCTGTACTTTGAGTATTTAACCGAATGGTGTTAGTCAGTCCTAAAGGTATCAGGAGAAAAAATAAGATTCCAAATACTAAAGTCAACCAAGATAAAACCTTTAAAATAGGAATTTCCCATTTTGTTCGCGAATGTAGCTCTCCAAAAAATACTAAGACTAGCCCAATTAAAGGTACTGGTACCCTTTCAACTAGCGCCCCAATTGTTTGAAACTCCCAAGCAGGGTTCATAAAATTGGGCGGGATAAACATCACAATGATGTCGAACAATGCCAATAACAATAGACCGTAGCCTAGCACTCGTACTATTGTCATTGAGGATTGCTGACTGAAGGCAAAGTCTTGTAGTTCTTGAACTATAGGGTTGAATTTATCGCCACTTGATTTTGTCATTTTGCTTATAGAATATTAGAGAAAAATTGATGATATTTTAAGACTTAGGAAAGCGAGGTTGCCACCACTGATACCAAGAAAACCAAGCGTTTTCTAAAACTTGGTAAGCCGCTTCAGGGGAAGAATTTTTTAAGGGAATTGATAAATGCGCCCAAAGACAGCGCCTGTCTTTGAAACCTTCCTGACCCAATAACCAAGACAGGACTCGTTGAGGTTGCAGGTCAGAGAAATACTGATTTTGGTCAAACTGTTTTTGAGTAAATGTACTGCCGCCTTGTGAGTTAATACAGGCACTGAGATAAGCTCGCTGCTTGTCAACTCCAACACCGTAGTAGCCTACTCCTTCTCGCTGACGCACGTTAGCAGACGATGAAATAGATGTGTATTCCCTAAAAAGCCTTTCACCATCTCCATCGGTCAAATAGCGCATTTCGATATCTAGAAACAAGTCATTTTTCATGTACCGATAATGCTTTTGAGCGAGGAGTGTTGAATGCTCCTTTGTTGACTTCGTTAGGGGAGGACTGATACTGAGCCGCCATTGTGATAACGGCACTTGTTCAGGGAAGACAAACGGGGTAACTGTACGTTTGTCTTTTGTGGGAGCTAAGACTACGTTTCCCAAAGTCAAGATAACGCTACCAAGAGTTAGAGCTAAAAGCGGTACGCGCAATTGTTTCCAAACAATCACTTTGATGACTCCGTGGCATCTTTATTTCTTCTTTCAGCCTTCTCAAGTAAAAACCAGCACAATAATCCAAAACATAGGACAGCAATTAGCGAAAATATTAAAGAGCCATCGCCTTCATGCCAATAAACAAATGCTTCCTGCTGTCTCTGTGCTACCACAATAGCCATCAAAGCAACTCGTACCCCATTGACAACAAATCCTAAAATCGCAGCGATTATTGGTAGAAAAATTTTTTTCTTGCCCTTTTGAGGGAACATTAAGAGAAAAAGTAGCGCTAAACCCAGCATTTGAAAGACAAGTTCTATCCCTGAACAGCCAGAATAAACTTCTATGCTTCCCGTTGGGAGACTAATAAGAATTCCATTTCGAGTGACTGGAAAACCTGTGTACCAAAGAGCGAAACCTGCAAACTTGGCAGTTAAGGGAGATATATCAGTTAGCGATGTAGGTAATACTTTGGGTACGGTGATAAAAAACAGGACAAGCAGTTCTCCTTTATACTGCTTCAAGCCCTTAAAACCAGACGCTATCAGCGCTAGCCCAAAGGCAAAAATCGCTGGTGAGATATACAAGAAACCACCAAAACTTGTTAAGGATATAGTCTTTACAAGTAACAGTGCAATCAGTGATAGACCAAAAAAGCTGGAAAAAATATCGCTTTCTAAATTTAAACTGTGGCGTTTATCCCAAATTAAAGAAGATATCGCTGCCCAAAATAAAAAACTCATGCCTAAAAGGCTGGAATTGTCTGCTTTCCAGGTTAGAGTCAAATGAATGGCAATGTAGCCTGCGCCTATAGCTAATAGCCAGAACTGGGGATATTTTAGTTGTGAGGCTGGGGTGAGGTGGGAAGCTTTCATAGTGACTGGCTTTTCCCTACCTTATACCAAATATTTCTACGGTAATATATATTGCTTTAAAGCAAGCTTTGCGTAACTTTCTTCTAATCTGACATCTAGTCATTGGACTCACTCCTAAATCCAGGTAAAAGTTGATGGTAGATTTACCCTGGAGTGAGATTCGCTAGCACCTCAAACTAATTCTATGTGAAATTTCTACACATTTGCAGTGTCTTCTTGTTGCTGCTTGTTGTATTTACGACGCAAAGCCACACCAAAACTACCTGCTGCTAATGAACCTAATATAGTTAGAGGTTCAGGAACAGGCTGAGAAGCGGGGGGTCTCGAATCTAGGGTGATATTACCAGAACCTGAAACGGTGTTGGTAAAACTGCCAGCGCTGTCATTGGTATATCCAGTAGTGACCAGAAAATAACTCCTCCCTGCGGTTAAGGAGACATCATTGAAAGCAGAGCGACCTATAAAATTAAAGTCATCGTTTCCTATGACAGCGTTAGTCAGGGGAGTCGTTGGGTTAAAGCTGTTCTGGTACAGGAATAAATAGTTATCCCAATTAGTAGGAGAAACAGCGTCACTCAGAAAGTTGTACAAACCACTAGCGTCAACAGAGAACTCTTGGACACTATATGAAACCTTAGTACCAACAATACTAAGGTCGGTAGGAGGATTTGCACCGTTGTCTATGGGACGATTCCATGTGGATTGACCTACAGTAGTGCCTGAATACTGCACGCTAGCTGCCATTGATGGTACCGCAGTTCCTAGAGCGATAAATAAGGCTCCTGTGGTGGCGAGTGCTAACTTTTGTTTGAGAAAAGTCGTTTGAGCAGTAGTAACACCAAAGACATTTAGTGTTGCCACCCCCAGACTGTTTTTGCCTAAACCTAGTCTGGATGTATTGTGAGGGACATTCGTTTTTCCCATGCTTAGTGTTTCCAAAGTAACATGCTTTGCTTTGGAACAAGCTTTGCGTATCTTTCTTCTAACCTGAAATCTAGTCGTCATTAAACTCACTCCTATCAATAGGTAAAGGTTGCGGTAGATTTACCCTGGAGTGAGCGCTAACACCTCAAAAATAATTGCACGTCAAATATGTTACAACAGGCTAAGGTTCGACCTGTCGCACCTCGTATAGATCAAATGACGGCAAGTATTAACTCGCTCTTGTCTTTAAGGTGCTAGCGGTATTTTAAGTAATGATGCTGAAGAATGTATAGTAAAAAGTGTTACTCTTTACACGCACAAAATCAAGTACTTTTATTTTGTCTTAACGCAAACTTTAAAATAAGAAATACTACAAGTATCTCTTCTCTACTACCAAAAGCTAGATTATATAATATTTACACACAATTTATCAGTTAAACTCTTATGTAAAAATTTTGTGAATTTGGGGCTAACTACGTGGGCTGAATTAAATATAAAACCACTGTAGGATGGGGTCTTCCTTTGAGTACAGCATTCAATCGGCGGGGTTGGTCGATTAGGGCTTCGCGTAACTCACCCGAAGCTTTGTTCAATTTGTTTTCGCCTACCTACTTACAGCCTTTTTCAATTGAGTGCAATACAGGAATATTGTAGGGGCACGAAGCTTTGCTCATTGGTGTCAATTTAAGGTTCAACTGTTTATCTCACGTTGATTTACCCCACCCCTTAATCCCCTCCCCGCAAGCGGGGAGGGGAAGTTTTGGCACGAGATAAAACCAGGGTGGGGTAAAGCGTGTTGTATCCAAACGAGAACCGCTATTTATAGAAAAGGTGGGCTACTTGCCCACCCAACAAATCTACGAACCCAACACTCAATCAACGCTTACTTGTGGTGACTACCCAACCACTTCGCTGCAGCAACTCCTAAAACGGCTGCTACAACAGGATTGCTGAGAAACTTGATAATACCTGGTTGCTCTGCTAATACCTCACGGAAGATATCAGGGTGGTTGTGGTAGGCGAAGGATGCAAGTTTGCTGACATCATCAGCGCTCATCCTACCAGGGACATGGGTGGAAAGACCAAGTTGTTGCTCTAGATGGCGATCGTCTAGCCCTCTTTGCTTGAAGTGCTTGAAGAAGGAACGAGCAACATCATCCCGCTCATTGGGCTTAATTTGAGCGATCGCCTTTTGCAATTCTGGCTCCATTTGGTTGGCTGGAATGTTGTCATGATGCAAAGACCGACCAAACAACTGACGGCGCTCTTCGTGTGTTGACCGCTGGGCAAAGTCGTCAAAATTGTCGTACTGTGTTGTTGAAGCGGCGGTGGTATCATCTAGGGATTCAACATCTCCCTTAGCCAAATCATTCATGATTTGATGTCTATATTGGTCGCTGCTACTCACTGTACTTATCTCCTTTTTCTCGTCAAAATTCTTAAATCAACTGACTGCGCTCAAACTTTTCGTGCAAATGAGTGCGATTAGCTGTACTGAACTTGTTTTGTTTGCACGTCATAGTCAGCTGTCAAAATCAGTTTCTTGTCAGGTGCATACACCAAAACTTTCAAGTCTTGATTCGGGAAGTTCCGGCGAAAACCTTCTACCAAGGATTTGGCTAGGGGACGCACGTCATTGGGAGGTACTTTCGAGGAGATGACAACGCCTAATTTGTTGTTGTCACGCACATAAGCATCTGTAATTAATCCCTTTGATGCTTGCACAACCCAGTCACCAAAGCTTTGTGCTGTTGGGCTATTTCCTCGCTCTAATTGTCCATAAGCCACATCCCGACCAACAACTGGGGGATTGACTGTGCCCTTAGCTTGTGTTGCGGTACCAGCGCCACAAGCGGTAGTTAACGTTAAGACTAAAATCAAGACACAAGCTGCCAAGATTTTGCGACTCTGCTGAAGCAGACTCATGTTTATTGCCTCCAAAAAATCACTGTTAAAACCAACTTAAATAGAAGGTTCGTTGAAGTTAATTGAGTTTAAATTGTTTGAATTTTTATGCAACAGATGGGTCAGGGCTTCTAATCGTTTCGTCATTTGCCCTTAATCTCAAGATTTTGTTAAAAAGCGAAGTCCGCTTAAGCGGACTTCATTGAACCCGCGCTTTTACAAGACGCGTTTACATTGCTGCAAATTCTCACAATCTGGTATTTATTTAGAGTTCCCCTCTGTCAGATACCTAAAATTTCTGCAGCCAAGCTCAATTCTAGTCAAGCGTCTTCTTGACGTTATCTTTCACGTCTTCAACGCCATGACGTACTTCACCTTCAGCTTGCTTTGCTTTACCTTCTGCTTTATCTTCTGGGTCGCCAGTGATATTTCCTACTGCTTCTTGAGCTTTACCTTCAATGTTTTTAGCAGTTGCTTTTGCGCGATCTTCTAAGCTCATTTTGACCTCCTAATGTTTTATGAATTTTGTCTCAAAGTTGCGAATCAACTTTGAAGTTCTTTGTTATCACCCTTACAAGTTAGCTTAATATTTTTGCTAGAGCCTTCCACCTCAAGATATATTAGTTCCCTATACTTAAAGAATGAGAATAAATAACTAATAACTACTCCCTTACTGTTTTTTAATTATTTAAGAATCTTTGATTCCGCACCATACTAATCCCTTGAATTATGAGGTCTTGTGGACAACTCCTAACGCACGCTACTTGTTAATAAAAAACCCGGTTTTCGTAAAGAAACCGGGTTTATAAAGCTATGTGTAAGATTTTTTGTCTAATCCAGAAAACCCATCAGAGATTCAGAATCGTCTATAGTATTTGATGCGACTGGGCGATTGCCCATGACAGAGTATGTTTCAGAAATAACCAGATCACTTGAACCAATTGGACGAGTTCCAGATATATTAACACTGCCAACAGTGTGGAATGTGTTTGCAGCAATAGGGCGTATACCCATTATGTTCTTTGTCTCTACAACTTGCAAATGACTCGAGGTCACTGGACGTATCCCAGAGATAGCTAGTGTATCTGTTACTTCCAGTTTACCTAGCAATTCTATCTCTTTTGACTTATCACCATTCTGCTCGACGTTATTTTTATTCAAACTTTGACCCTGATTATTTTCCACGGTATTTTCTCCCTTGAGCTTCAAATGCTTTTGCCGAGGACTCACTGCTTTACTAGAGCTAGTCATGCTCATATCCTCTCACTTTTTGATTGTTAATTTATTTTACAATATTCTGGGAAAGTTAAATTTTTCCTTAATGTTTAAGTTTAACTTTAAAAAATCTTATAGGGATATAATGTTCTTCAAAACTCATACATAAATAAACATTTATAGAAAAGTTTTGTAAATTTTAATAAATAAAGATTGCAGAGCATGATCAGGTGCAATTGGAGCAGGATGCTCGCAACTGTGTAGCCTAGGAAGCGATGGGCAAAGCCCCGCCTCCGGCGATCGCATTCGCTACCATAAGATAGGGTACTGGACAGTGAAATTTTATGACAGAATTTGGTCTTCAAGCTCCCTTTCAACCAACAGGCGATCAGCCACAAGCGATCGCTCAACTGATCGGTAGTATAAACGCTGGTAATCGGTATCAAACTTTACTTGGGGCGACGGGAACGGGTAAGACATTTTCCATAGCATCAGTGATTGAAAAAATAGGGAAACCCACTCTCGTCCTTGCTCATAACAAAACTCTCGCAGCACAACTGTGTAATGAGTTGCGAGAATTCTTTCCTGATAATGCAGTTGAGTATTTCGTCAGCTACTACGATTATTATCAACCGGAAGCATATATTCCTGTCAGTGATACATATATAGAAAAAACAGCTTCGATTAACGATGAAATTGATATGTTGCGACACTCGGCGACGCGATCGCTGTTTGAACGTCGCGATGTTATCGTTGTTGCATCTATTAGTTGTATCTACGGTTTGGGAATTCCCTCAGAGTACCTTAAAGCCGCCATTCCATTTCAAGTCGGGCTGGAAGTCAACCAACGGGAAATACTGAAAGAGTTGGTGTCAGTTCAGTATAGCCGCAACGATGTGGAATTGGGGCGCGGGCGTTTCCGTGTCCGGGGTGATGTGTTAGAAATTGGTCCAGCGTATGAAGACCGAATCATTCGCGTGGAGTTTTTTGGTGATGAAATTGACGCTATTCGTTACGTTGACCCCGTGACAGGTGAAATTATCAAGAGTGTAGAAGCCGTGAATGTCTACCCTGCGCGTCACTTCGTCACTCCAGAAGAAAGGTTAGAAGCGGCTTGCGATGCGATCGCAGCAGAACTCAAAGAGCGAAAAGCACAATTAGAGGAAGCAGGGAAATTACTCGAAGCGCAACGTATAGATCAACGGACACGCTATGATTTGGAAATGTTGCGCGAGGTGGGTTATTGCAACGGTGTGGAAAACTATTCCCGCCATTTAGCAGGACGCATTGCAGGCGAACCACCAGAGTGTTTAATTGATTATTTTCCCAAAGATTGGCTGTTGGTGATAGACGAATCTCACGTTAGCGTACCGCAGATACGCGGCATGTATAATGGCGACCAAGCACGCAAAAAAGTCTTAATTGAGCATGGATTTCGTCTTCCCAGTGCGGCTGATAACCGTCCACTCAAGGCGGAGGAATTTTGGACAAAGGTGAATCAGTGTATTTTTGTTTCCGCTACCCCAGGAGATTGGGAACTCGAAGTTTCAGAAGGTCATGTGGCGGAACAAATCATTAGACCAACTGGAGTGATTGACCCAGAAATCATTGTACGTCCTACAGAAGGGCAAATTGATGATTTGTTAGGCGAAATCAAAGACAGAGTTGACCGCAAAGAACGTGTGCTGATTACAACACTGACTAAGCGCATGGCAGAAGATTTAACCGAGTATCTGCAAGACAATGGTATTCGGGTGAGGTATCTGCATTCGGAAATCAATTCGATTGAGCGAATTGAGATTTTGCAGGATTTGCGCGATGGTAAATTTGATGTGTTAGTTGGCGTGAACTTGCTGCGGGAAGGGTTAGATTTACCGGAGGTTTCTCTGGTGGCGATTTTGGATGCAGATAAAGAAGGCTTTTTGCGTGCAGAACGTTCTCTGATTCAAACGATTGGGAGAGCAGCGCGTCATGTGCGAGGACAAGCAATTATGTATGCTGATAACCTCACCGATAGCATGATTAGAGCTATGGAAGAAACCGAGAGACGTCGCAATATTCAGGAGGCTTACAATCGGATGCACGGAATTACACCACAACCGATTGTGAGAAGATCGCGTAATGCAATTTTGTCTTTCTTAGAAGTGTCGCGGCGATTAAATGCAACTGAGTTAGAAACAGTTGAGCAACACATTGATGAATTTCCTTTAGAAGAGATTCCAGGGTTTATTATCCAACTGGAAGCACAGATGAAAGAAGCAGCCAAAAAACTAGAGTTTGAGGAGGCGGCGAAGTTGCGCGATCGCATTAAGCTTCTGCGGGATAAATTGGTGGGACGTTAATTAGCCGCAGTTGCTGAAAACCCCACCCCGATAAGTGGCTAACGCCAAAGTTCCCCTCCTCACAAGTGGGGTTAGGGGTGCGGTTTCCCAAAAGGTAGGGGGCTTTTACTGGCAGTGTTTGCCAAAATACGATTGGTGATGTTATGTCATATCCGGTTATATAGCGTTGACACTCCCCGGCCTGCCATGCGCGGGGATTCTTGGTTCACAGGCAGAACTTGCTCAGGCAGACTTGCGTCACTC
>NZ_CAWMYC010000116.1:0-79884 GCF_963872035.1 Scytonema sp. HK-05 | reverse complement strand
GTCATTAGTCATTAGTCATTAGTCATTAGTCATTAGTCATTAGTCATTAGTCATTTGACTTTGGACAAAGAACAAATGACTAATCATCAGACCAAATAGCACGCCATGCTGCTTCAGCTTGGGCAACTGAACGTTCCCGCTGTTTTTTTTGATACTCCTGCCCTAGCCGATTGAGCTGAAGCAAGACACTGCGAATCTGCTTGCGATAAGACGAGAGTGTCGCGTCAGCAAATTCAATTTCCCCAAGCCGCAGGTTGATAGCCATAATTTGTGTCAAGCCGGAGTCTTCTGACTGCTGCTCATTTTCAATTTCAATAACCAAGTTTAGTAGATTGGGTGGTCCTGGCATCACTTCGGCAGATGCTTCTGATGCCGCAGCCGCAGCTGCTTCTAAAATTGGTCCTGGTAATTTTTTGGGTATTATCCCTGCTTTCTGTATGAGAAGATTAGCCTCACGAGAAACTCTTTTGAGCTGTTCTTGTGTCGCTCTTTCTAAATTCTGTTGCCATTTTGCTAGTTCTATAGGGTTAGAGGTGTTTGGGGAAGAGGACAAGGAGGACAAAGGGGATAAGGAGAAGGAAGCACCGGGAGTGGGAAGAGTGGGGGGAATGGCAGAAGTCGGGGGATTAGGGGAACTAGGAGGAATAGGTGGAATAGCCGGAGTCAGAGGATTGGGAGGAGTAACGGAAGTAGCGGGAGTCAGGGAAGTCGTGGAAGTAAGGAAAGTCGTGGGAGTCACGGAAGTAGGGGAAGTCGTGGGAGTAGAGGCAGATGTTTCCTCATCTTCGTCATCTTCGTCATCTTCGTCATCTTCGTCATCTTCGTCATCTTCGTCATCTTCGTCATCTTCGTCATCTTCGTCATCTTCGTCATCTTCCTCATCTTCCTCTGCTACGTGCTGTTCACTTGGGTTGATGAGACCTTGTAATTGTTCGGCTGTGTGTTGACCCAACTTGCGGATGGCTTGTTGCAATTGTTGCCGCTGATGCAATGACAAATTCAAAAAGCTTTCCGGATACCCTTGGGTACACAGGTGATATGTCGCCAGAATTAGCTGCTTGCGTACGGTTTCCCCCAAGGCGGTGAGATAATTGGTATAGGCGGTTTGGAGTTCTTTTGCGATCGCCTGTATCGCTTCTTCTAGTGCTAAAATATCCCGTTCAATTCGCTCAATTGCTTTCGCCATATCTTCTTAATATTGCCCATCTGAACCTTATGTTGGTATAAACGTACTACTCTTCTAGTTTAAAATAACCATCCAAAGCATTTTAGATGTTGAATGTTGAATTTTGGATTTGCACAGAGATAGAAACTCTAATCTATCAAAACATAATGGGAGGGTGAGAACCCCTGTTCGCGTAGCGTCCCGAAGGGAAGATGTAGTTTGACGCACGGAGGAAAACTACATCTGTGCTTAAAGCCAGGGGATGGAACCCGACGATGGCAGGCTTTAGCCCTTTGTTTCTCTTTCAATGTATTGCCTTACCGCTTCTCTGATTAACTCATTGATTGACCTCTCTTTTCGTTTACTTAGTTTTACCAATTCTTCATACTCTTATGAGCGAAAACCTTGCACTAAATCTACCCATAACATCATTAGTATGTTATATTGATGTCATGGTAACACAGGATGAAAAACTCCAAAAAACAAACGTGATGCCATAGTGATACCACGACAATTGAAGATATGGGGTTGTGTTGAAAAGTCTTTTTAGAGCCATCAACACGTAAAATCTTCTCCTAGCGGAGACGCTAGGCGAACATGGTTGGAACGAACACACAAGTAGCCGCACAGCCCTGAGCTTGTCGAAGGGTCGAGGCGGGTAGGGCTGTTTGAACGAGCCAACGTGTTTTGCAAAAAAACATGAGACAACGTTACGACCTGGGCTTTCAGCCCAGGTCGTAACAACAGTCTAGAATCCACGTTTTTCAAAGCGTGGAGAGTTCAAAGTAACGCTCAGCAAATAATGGTAAATTTTATTAGACCTCTTGCCAAAAGGCAAAAGTTGCCCGAATCCCCAACCCCTTCTCCCAATTTTGGGAGAAGGAGAGCCAATTTCACGCGTCCCTCTCCCAACCTTGAGAGAGGGATTTAGGGTGAAAGTCCAAACGAAAATCTGACATTAATCTGACCGTGAATGAAAAACAGGTCAGCTTGGCTTGCCTGTGACCTGTCTTGGAAATAGTCCTTTGTCTTTTGCCCAAAACTAATGACAAATGACTAAATTACTTGCTGCCCATTTGCGCAGCGACTTCTTCAGCAAAGTTGCTTTCTTCCTTCTCAATACCCTCGCCCAGGATATAGCGAACGAAGCGAGCAACAGAGATGCTTTCGCCCAGTTGTGAGCCAGTCTGCTTAATCAACTCTTCCACTGTGATACTCTGATCACGAATATAAGGTTGATCGAGCAAAGTCAGTTCTTTTAGACGTTTTTCAATCCGTCCCTGAACAATCTTTTCTTTGATGTTCTGTGGCTTGTTCGCCAAATCATCCCGCCCCATTTCAATATCCTTTTCTTTTTGGGCAACTTCAGCGGGAATTCCGTCTACGTTGACATACTCAACATTTGGGCAAGCTGCAACTTGCATCGCTAAGTTGCGTGCCAGAGTTTGAAACTCTTGACGACTCGCTACTGCATTTTGGCTGTTTAGTTCGACTAACACACCAACTCGACCGCCAGTATGAATGTAACTATCTATTACCCCTTGTGTGCCTTCTGCTAGTGCAAATTTGGCGAAGCGACGCAGTTGGATATTTTCACCCAACTGGGCGCTCGTTTGCTTAATAAAAGCTTCGACCGTTAGACTTTCATCTTCAATATAAGGTTGAGTCAACAAGGCCTCAGGGCTTTCGGCGGTTGTTGCTTGCTTCGCCAAGTTCTGAACTAAAGCTTTAAAACCCTCGTTACGGGCAACAAAATCAGTTTGGCAGTTGACTTCTATGAGCACACCAACCTCACCTCCGGGTTGAATGTACGTGTCTACTAGACCGTCTGCCGCAGTACGTCCTGCTACCTTCTCGGCTTTGGCAATGCCTTTTTGCCGCAGCCACTCGATGGCTTTTTCTATATCACCATCAGTTTCTTTCAGCGCCTTTTTGCAGTCCAGTATGCCAGCACCAGTTTTCTGACGTAGCTCTTGGACAAGTTTTGCAGATATTTCCGCCATGTTGCCTCAATTCCTAACTTGACTGACAGTTTTAATCGCTCTCAAATAAACTTTAGAGTCTTGGATTTAAGAAAATCCTGAGCAATGAATCATAAGTGCTGAGTTATTTCTACTCAGCACTCACCACTAACTTAGGATTTTACCTGTAGCTAAGGACTCATGAATAAGTAGTACTCTACAGTACCAAGTACTACTATTTTAGTCGGCACTCAGCAATGCCCTAGTGGGAACGGCCACCCCTTACGGTGAGTCCAGCGCTGCGGGAGGGTCTCCCGCAGCAGGCGACTGGCGTAAGCGCAAGCGCACGCCAAGGGCGAACGCGTAGCGTGCCGAAGGCATACCCGGAGGGCTATCGGGTATGTCCTTGAAAGGGACAGGACTGGACTCACCAGTCGCCTAGGCGCGGGAAAGCCCTGATTCCCGCTGGCTCGTTAGCACCGATTATTCTTCCTCTTCTTCGTCGGGAATCACCAAGTCACTGTAGTCGGTTTCGCTTTCGTCGTAGTCGTAGTCTCCCTCAGCGCCTTCGTAATCTTCGTACTCTTCTTCTGAATCCAATTGACCGTGACGACCTTCGTAAATGGCGTCCGCCAATTTGCCTACTATTAACTTAATCGAGCGGATGGCGTCGTCATTTGCCGGAATGGGAATATCTACTACATCCGGGTCACAGTTAGTATCCAGCATGGACACAATCGGAATTGCCAACTTTTGGCATTCTTGCACTGCGTTATACTCCCGCCGTTGGTCTACAATCACCACTACATCAGGAACTTTCCGCATGGTTTTAATCCCACCCAGGTATTTCTGAAGCTTCGCCATTTCCCGACGCAGCATTGAGGCTTCTTTTTTGGGCAGCAAATCGAGAGCGCCGTTTTCTTCCCGGCGTTCCAAATCCTTCAGGCGGTCTACCCGAGTTTTGATAGTCGTCCAGTTGGTGAGCATTCCACCCAACCAGCGCTGGTTAATGTAGTGAGATCCACAACGGGCTGCTTCTTGGGCAATAATTCCTGCTGCTTGCCGCTTGGTACCAACAAACAGAAATTTCTTGCCAGCTTCAGCTTGTGACCTCATATAGCTATAAGCCTCTTCCATCAACTGGGCAGTCTGCACCAAGTCGATGATATGTACTCCGTTGCGAGAGGTGTAAATATAAGGAGACATCTTTGGATTCCACCTACGGGTTTGATGCCCAAAGTGAACTCCTGACTCCATCATTTGAGCCAATGAAACAACTGGCATATTTGTTACTCCTATTCGGGTTAAACCTCCACCCAGGCGTATTTCCCAAAGCAGGAAACACCCGAACTCCTGGATGTGCGAGATTAGTTAACCATACTAGAGTAGCATAGCTGTGGCAGCTATTGGGGAATTGGGAGTGTCGAGAAAATACGACATCCAAAATAGGAAATTACTACATCATCTTTACCAATGCAATGGCTTGCGCCGCTCGCCTCTTATCAAGCTGGCTTTTGCATTTGGGTATACGCTTCATAAACACCCTTGACGTTATACCAGTTTAGAAAAATTCGGGCAATTTCTAACGCCAACTGCGGTTTACCTAAATTAATTAACCATTGTAAAAATGGAGCCATTGTACGTTCATTGAGGATGCCATTCAGTGACAGGATTCCCCAAAGTAAGCGATGCAACCAAGTCATTTGAATCATCATTCGCACTTCCCAAGTGGGGTGCTTTTGATAAAACAAAACTCCCATGCGTCCGCGCTGAATTTCTTTGTCAATCAAGCGCGGAACTTGTTCTAAGCTAAAAGGTGGATGCCAGTGGTATCCAACGGCAGCAGGACATTTAATGAGTTTTAAACCAAGATTTTTGAGTCTGACACCTAGTTCTAAATCTTCCCAACCATAAAGTTGAAAACGAGTGTCAAAAAGTCCGGCTTTCTCCAGCCAATGCTTGGGAATAGCTACATTACCTGTGGCAAAAAAGGCGGCGGAAAAATCTGTTATTTTGTATGGTTCAGATGTGGGGTCGTCAAAATTACAAGTATTAATAACTGCACCGTAGGTAAAGAAGCGATCGCCTCCCAATTTCTCCTTTCCTTGCATCAGTGCTGACTTATGAGCTTGCAGGAAATTTTCTGTCACCACTAAATCACTATCAATAAAAATAATAGTGTCTCCTAGTGCCTTTTCTACTCCCAAATTTCGCGCTGCTGCAGGTCCTGCATGATTTTGACGAAACACTCGCACATGGGGAAACTCCTGTTTGTTTGCTTCTAACCACTCCAATGTGCCATCAGTAGAGCCATCATCCACTAAGACAATCTCGTAACCTTGTAGAGACGAGAGGTGGCGCGTCTCTACATCAGTTAGTTTCTGTGCCTCCAAAGCTCTAAGACACTTTTCCAAAATTGGCTTACGATTGTAAGTCGGAATCACAACGCTAAAAAACACAGTCTCACCCACATCAGTATTGCCCATCTCCAGGATAGGACAGCAGTGACTACAACACTGTTCCTTAAAGCAAAACCACCCTAGTTCTTCTAGGGCGGAGGTGGTTGAGATGAGGATTATGGCGATTTGCATTTGGATGCAATACAATTTTTACCCCACACCTTACCCCAAAGGGTGCAAGCGAAGAGGGGAGAAAATACTCGTTTCAAGGGTAGGTTTTACAGATTTTGCGTTTTGTTTGATGTGGAGATGCGGAGAAACCCAGACGCAAAGAAAAATTTTTGAACGAAAATATAGGCTTTGCTGATAACTTTCAAAACACCTGCCCTTAAGAGAGAAAATACTCCCCCTTTGGATCTTGCAAAGAGGAGAATTGGGAGGTAAAGTTCCTGCCGTATCTAAGCAAAGTGAGAACCGCTATATAATGCAGTGACCTGTTTTCCTTAGTTGGAAGCCGCTTTACGACGGTGTTTACGCAGCAGAACACCTGCTCCAAGTACACCCACGCCGACTAATGCTGTGGTGGCTGTTGGTTCTGGAACCGCCCGAGGAGTCTTTAAGGAGAATTTCAGTATGGCGTTACCGTCAGTAGTAGGAGCTCCTGGTGGACCAAGTCTGTCCTCCTGAGTAAAATCTATTTTGCCTGTGGTGTTTTGGAATATGCCCGTTCCACCAGTGATAGTTATGGTACCACCACCCTTAATTGTGCCTTCGTTGGGGTTAATTTCAGCGCTGTCATTTGCTAATCCAAATAACTGATTGGGACCATCGCCGTAGTATATATCGCCAAGTACTTCGCCTTGTATGCCAAATGTGCTTGGATCGGAATTGAATCTGGTGAATGTATTGTCTCCACGAGCCTCAGTCTGTCCGTAAGTATTGCTAGTAAACTTGGTCAATCCGTAAGGAGCATCAGTACTCTCACCTGTGATGGTTGCCCTTACGATGTTCTGTTCCGGTAGGAAGGGCTGAAGTTGGACTGATGTCTTGTAGTTAGCAGTAAAGTCATAGGTATCATATGTAGCCTGCGCGCTCGCGCTTTGCACATTTAACCCGAAACCACCGAAAGCTAAGGCTGCTGGTATGAGCCACTTGATGTGTGAACGGAGCATAATTGACCTTGTGTACTATATTAGTTAAGCACTGAGTATAAACTAACAGTGTATATTTATAAATGATACGTAAAAATGAATCGATTCGTAATAAATTGTTATAAAGCAGGCGTAAAGCCATTGTGAAATTAACTCAAGAGAGTTTATGTACTAAAAGATACATCATGGAACTCGTACTGCAATATCAAACGTCAATTGTCTAGCAATGCCTAGAAATCAAGCTATGGTAAGCATTGTTCATGTTAGAGATGTAATTTATATAGGGTTATTCGGGTCATGCTTTTAGAGCAACATTACAACTGCGAGTGTTCGGATAGTTCCGCCGATGGAACTCAAAACAGTCGAAAAACTCAACTTTTATCAATAACTGTTTGTTTACTGGCTGGGTTTTTTGTTACTGAGTGGAGTGTCGGTTTATGGAGCGGAAGTTTATCTCTACAGGCAGATGCAGAACACATTCTTTCTGATATCGCTGCTTTGGGAATATCACTGTTTGCCAGTTGGTTAGCACAGCAACCTGCTGCTGGTCGGGCAACATTTGGACATCGCCGCATTGAAATTATGGCGGCTTTGGTGAATGGGTTAAGTTTGCTTGCGATCGCTATTTTCATTTGTTGGGAAGCAATTCACCGGTTGGGGAGTCCGGAAGAAATTTCTGGCTTACCAATGTTAGCAGTAGCTGTGGTAGGTTTATTTGTCAATCTGCTCAACATGACTTTGCTGCATCCCCACTCTCATGACGACTTAAATTTACGGGGTGCTTGGCTTCATATCATCGCTGATACTGCTAGTTCTCTAGGTGTGATTGTTGCTGCTGTCGCGATTCACTTTTGGAATTGGTTATGGGCAGATGCGGCTATTAGCTTAGGAGTTGCTAGCTTGATGGGTGTCAGTGCTTTGCCACTTGTGCGAGAAAGTCTCTCGATTCTTTTGGAGTATGCACCAAAATCAATTAACCCGGGTGTTGTGGAAGTCTCTCTCAAGTCTTTTCCTAAAGTTTTGCAGGTAGAAAAAATCTACGTTTGGAGAATTAGCAGAGAACAGGTGATGCTTTGCGCTCATCTAACTGTGGATTGTGCGACTCTTGAAGAACGCGATCGCCTGCTTGGGCAATTACAAACTCATCTGGAGCAAACTTTTGGCATTCATGAGATAACTCTACAACTGACTCAGCCCAAATCTTTGGCAGCAATGCCAATTCATCCTTTGTTCAAGCAAGATTTAGTTTCAATGCTATCTGCAGAGAATAAATAATAAGAAAAAATTCCGATGAATCGGTGATGTTATGAAAAATATTCAAAATATCAACATATCATGATTGTCTCGTTGAGTTGAAAAATATACCTAAATAAGTTAGATAATATTGACTCATTGTTGTGTTTTGTCAACTGGAGAAACGAATGGGGCGCGCTAAGAAAGTTGTTTTAGCCTATTCTGGTGGTGTAGATACCTCGGTGTGCATTCCTTACCTCAAGCATGAGTGGGGCGTAGAAGAAGTCATTACCCTAGCGGCAGATTTAGGACAAGGAGATGAATTAGAACCTGTCAGAGAAAAAGCTCTGAAATCGGGAGCAAGTGAATCGCTAGTGGTGGATGTCAAAGAAAGCTTTGTGAAGGATTACGCTTTTCCGGCAATTCAAGCAAACGCTCTTTATGAAAATCGTTATCCTCTGAGTACTGCGCTTGCGCGTCCATTGATTGTCAAAGCATTGGTAGAAGCAGCAGAAAAATACGGTGCTGATGCGATCGCTCACGGATGCACTGGTAAGGGTAACGACCAAGTGCGCTTTGATGTCTCGACTGCTGCACTAAATCCCAATATCAAGATACTTGCCCCTGCACGGGAATGGGGAATGAGCCGCGAGGAAACCATTGCCTACGGGGAACGGTATGGCATCCCCTCGCCAGTGAAAAAATCCTCACCCTATAGTATCGACCGTAACTTGCTTGGTCGCAGTATAGAAGCAGGCGTTCTGGAAGACCCTAATGTGGAACCATTAGAAGAAATCTATGCAATGACGAAGGCGATCGCTGACACTCCCGATAAGCCAGAGTACGTTGAAATTGGATTTTCCAGAGGAATTCCTACCACCCTCAATGGTGAATTCATCAACCCAGTTGAACTGATTGAACAACTTAACCAAGTCGTTGGGAATCACGGTGTCGGACGCATCGACATGATAGAAAACCGCTTGGTAGGTATCAAATCGCGGGAAATTTATGAAGCGCCGGCTTTGCTGGTGTTAATTCACGCACATCGGGATTTAGAAAGTCTGACTTTGACCGCAGATGTTACTCATTACAAGCGTGGTATTGAGGAGACTTACAGTCAATTAATTTACAACGGTCTGTGGTACAGCCCGCTAAAAACTGCACTGGATGCCTTTATTCAAAAGACACAAGAGCGAGTGTCTGGAACTGTGCGGGTGAAACTCTTCAAAGGCAACGCTACCATAGTTGGGCGGAGTTCTGACAATTCCCTCTACACTCCCGACTTGGCAACATACGGTGCTGA
Source organism: Scytonema sp. HK-05 (assembly GCF_963872035.1). Taxonomy (NCBI): domain Bacteria; kingdom Bacillati; phylum Cyanobacteriota; class Cyanophyceae; order Nostocales; family Scytonemataceae; genus Scytonema; species Scytonema sp. HK-05. The sequence goes on along the minus strand of NZ_CAWMYC010000116.1, from coordinate 70,672 downwards.
GGATACATTTGACCATAAGGCAGCGGAGGGCTTTATCTACGTTTGGGGATTGCCAACGCGCATTTGGTCACAGCACGAAAGGGGTAGATAAAGGACAGGATGTAGGGGCAAAGGCATTGCTCATTGGTGTCAATTGAACGTTCAAACCTTTATGCCACGTTGATTTGACCTCACACGCCAGTCGCCTGCGGAGGGAAACCCTCCTGCAGCGCTGGCTCCCCTTAATCCCCTCCCCGCATCCGGGGAGGGGCGGTTTTGGCGCAAGACAAAACCGGGGTGGGGTTATGCGAAAGTTGTGCATAAAAGGTTTATAGCTTTGCAGTATAGGCGATCGCCTAGACCACGGTTTCGTAGAAAGGGCGATCGCCTAAGGCGGTTCCTTTGCAACATCGCTCACTTTTGTACACTGGGCAGTGTGAACAAGAGTATCTCGTTCGTTGAAAATGTAGTGAGGGGACAACATTGTTGACTGGTGAGCGAGTGTTTGGGACTCGTAGACGAGTGTTTGATACTGAATCGGCGAGTATTTGGAACTCGCGAGCGAGTGGTTGGGACTCGTAGACAAGTGTTTGATACTGAATCGGCGAGTATTTGGAACTCGCGAGCGAGTGGTTGGGACTCATGGACAAGTGTTTGATACTCATCGGCGAGTATTTGGAACTCGTGAGCGAGTGGTTGGGACTCGTAGACGAGTGTTTGATACTCATCGATGAGTATTTGGAACTCGTGAATGAGTATTAGAATCCAATGCAGCACCCTCACATTGTCAAAGCACACAATTTTTGCCCCTACACGTCCCAAACATATTTACGGCAGGTTTCACAAGCGGCTTTTGCTTCCTCAGTTTGAGGATTTTGGAACACGGGATGGTTACGTAACTTATCGCATGCAGCTTTGAACAACGCCTGCCAGCTAAGGAGCCACAACCGCACGGTCTTATCACTACTGCCACTGACAATCATTTGCCCATCCGGGCTAAAGGCGACTGAATAAACAGAATCCTCATGCCCTTGGAACGGTTGACCGATGGGATTGCCCTGAATGTCCCACAACCGCACAGTCTTATCACTACTGCCACTGACAATCATTTGCCCATCCGGGCTAAAGGCAACTGAAATGACAGCACGCTCATGCCCTTGGAACGGTTGACCGATGGGATTGCCCTGAATGTCCCACAACCGCACAGTCTTATCACTACTGCCACTGACAATCATTTGCCCATCCGGGCTAAAGGCAACTGAAATGACAGCACGCTCATGCTCCTGGAACGGTTGACCGATGGGATTGCCCTGAATGTCCCACAACCGAATGGTTTTGTCCCAACTGCCACTGACAATCATTTGCCCATCCGGGCTAAAGGCAACTGAATCGATTATTGTCCCATGTCCTTGGAACATTTGATTGATGCGGTTGCCCTGAATGTCCCATAACCGCACTGTGCTGTCATGACTGCTACTGACAATCCATTGCCTATCCGAGCTAAAAGCAACTGAAGTGACAGGACCTTTATGCCCCTGGAACAGTTGACCGATAGGATTGCCTTGGATGTCCCACAACCGCACAGTCTTATCAGTACTACCACTGACAATCATTTGCCCATCCGCGCTAAAAGCAACTGAAGTGACAGGGCCTTCATGCCCCTGGAACAGTTGACTAATAGGGTTGCCCTTGATGTCCAACAACCGCACAGTCTTATCAGTACTACCACTGAGAATCATTTGCCCATCCGCGCTAAAAGCAACTGAAGTGACAGGGCCTTCATGCCCCTGGAACAGTTGACTAATAGGGTTGCCCTTGATGTCCAACAACTGCACAGTCTTATCAGTACTACCACTGACAATCCATGGTTCATCGGGACTAATGGCTGCTGAATAGACAACACCCGTGTATCCTTGCAAAGGAATTGACGCTATGTCTGTTCCTAATGCTTCATATAGAGTAGTTTGAACTGAGATGAGAATTTGCTGCGGCATTTTCTCCAGGTTCTCACCCATCAATTCAATAGCCAGGACTAAACCATCTAGAGGTTGGACAGATAGTAATTTCTGCACCCTCTGTGCTTTCTCAAGTAGCTTGGATTTAATAAATACCCGAACAGCAGTGCTTCTTTCATGTTCATCAGCTTCACTTTGCTGGTAAAACTCCTTTGCTATGGTATCTAAATATGGTTCCATATCCAGCCATTTCTGCCGCACTTGAGCTAGCAAACCGCCCATCATTAAATTTTCATCCTGCGGCTTCTTCTGCCATTCCCGCAGGGCATCTTCTACCCTGTCAATCAGTCTTTGCACCTCCCGATTCTCTTGACGCCAGTTAGCAAAACGCTGCCACCCCTCCATCAAAGCTTCATGGGCTAAATCAACCCAGGCTTCTCCTTGCTGTTCTTCTTGCCCAGTTACTAACAAGCGCAGTTGAATCAACTCATCTAAAACATCACTGATTACGTTGTCATCACCAATGGCTAACAGTTTAGCTTTGAGTTGGCGCTGTTTGGTATCCTTTTCTCCGTCACCCGTTCGCACCAGTTTTAAAAATATTTGCTTAACCCATTGCTGCTCCTGCTCCATGAAACTTTGATAAATATTTTCTGCGTAACGATCCAGCGCACCAATCATGCCACCCATTGCCCGATACTGCTCAACTGTTAACTGATGCTTCTGGCTGTCTCGTTTCTCCCAAAGTTCTGTGAGGGCAAACTGTAACGGTGGTAAACATCCCTGCTCTTTACCCACATCTTGCATAATCTCTCCGAGCAACCCATCCTCAAAGCGATAACCTTGCAGGTTTGCCCCAGATGCGATCGCTTGCTCTAAATCTGCCCCTAGCAACGGCGGCATATACACTGCCTGATTTTGAATCACTTGAGTCAGCGATGGATAGGTCAAACAGGGTTCGAGAAAATCCGCCCGCATGGTTGTGACAATTGCCAACCGCAAACTCTGTAGAGACGTTGCATCCGAAAGTTCTACAACCTGGGTTAACAACTCAATAAACCTGCGTCTCTCCTCCTCGTTGGAACAAAGGGTAAACACTTCTTCAAATTGATCTACAACCAACAAGAAACGTTCTGAACCAGGGAGACGTTCAATTACCGCATTCAAGCCATCCGGATGACTGTGGATGAAATCATAAAGCTGCTGAATTTCTCTCGGACGCTGAAAAAACGACTCAAAGACTGCTCGCAATTTTGCCAATGGCTCAATTCCTGGTTTAATTGGGTCTAATATTCGCCAGCCATTCTTGTCCAACTGAGGAATCAAACCCGCACGCACCACAGAAGACTTACCGCTTCCTGATGCGCCAATGATCGGAACAAACTGAGCCTGAGCGAGTTTTTGTAGAATGTCCTCAACAACTTTCTTACGACCAAAGAAGAATTCTGCGTGCTGCTTGTCAAAAGGTTCCAAACCTCGATAAGGACACTCCTCACGCACAACCGCAGCAACCACCGGATTTTTTGGCGGATACCAAACCAGAGGAATTGACCTTCCTCCGCCCATGTAGATTGGTTCTTGTCCACTCTGCTTAAGTTCGCGCGATATAAAGCTAAACAAGTCGGTGACATTCACTTCGCCAGTCGTTTCATCAGCTCTATCGTGAGATAATCCTCTGAGAACTGCTTGGGTAAAAATGCCTCCTTCGACATCTTCCCGCGCTCTTTCAAACTCACGCGAGGCGGTTATCAGACAGTAGTCCTGTTTGCTGTTGAAAATGGGGAAACTTGACCTGAGAAAACTGTTTTCTAAAAAAGAACCAGCATAGCAGCAGTCTAGCAGTACCACTAAACTAGCAAGCTGAGATTCTCGGATTAAATCATTGAAGTCGTCAAAGGCGATCGCATTCTGTCCATCACTGGTACAATCAAATGTCGCCAGATAACCCTTTTGTTTACCTGTCAGCGTTGGTGCTTCAAATCCATGTCCGGCAAAATAAATCAGTGCTTCGTGGTTTTTTGCCTTTTCCAGCAAAAACGTCCTCAGTGTTAAACCCAGTTCTTTACCAGTTAGCTTTTTGTCTGGCGCAACACACCAGCGATTTTCACCCTCGATTAACTTAGCAGGTAACGGCTGAACTTCAAAGCGACCATGTTTACTTAGCACCCGCGCTATGTTTTCTGCATCGGTGACAGCCTTTGGCAGATTTCTGAAATGGTTATAGTTAGCAATGCCAATCACCAAGGCATATCGAGCCATACTGTCCAACCAACCATAAGGGCGTTTTAGAGTATTCTAACTAAAGATATAATCCGTAATAACTTGAGGCTACCGATGTCAGAAGTACAACGCCTGATAATTAAAGATGACGGTGAAGAGTACGAGCTTTATATTCAGTCAAAAACCGTCGCTGAGGTGCCAGAAATAGACGACGATCAACTAGCATACCGTGGTATTGGCGATATTCTCCCTACAGTTAACATTCAGGAATTTCACGCGAAGCTTCGTGGTTATACCAAATTAGCTCTTGGGGCATTCAGAAATTTACCCGAAGCTGAAGAAGTCACAATAAAATTTGGTATCAAGCTGGGCAGCAAAGTTGGCATTCCTATCTTGGTTGAAGGTTCTAGTGAAGGCAACTTTGAAATTGAAGTTAAGTGTAAGTTTCCTGAGAATAAGAAAAATTCTAGCAGCAGTTAAGACTTGCACTACCAAATCTTACTCATATTCAAAACAAACCCTGGCAAAACTTGTTCACCACTGACACTTGCAGGGTTATCTAAACATTCTTCTGACATCCCAGGACGATAAATATAAACTTTGCGATGTTTACGGTCAATCAGCCAACCTAACTGTATTCCTGGTTCCTTCATATATTCTTCGATTTTGTCTTTTAAAGGCTGGAGATTATCAGAAGATGACCGGAGTTCTACAACAAAATCTGGGCAAATTGGAGCAAACCTTTGCTGTTGTTCTGATGTTAGAGTATTCCAGCGTTCCAGTTTCATCCAAGAGGCATCAGGCGACCTTTCTGCACCTGTTGATAGCTTAAACCCAGTGCTAGAGTCAAAACAAATACCTGTTCCGTCTTGATTTGCCCAAATATAAAGCTCGCCAAATATATTACCGCTACGGTTGCCTGTCTCTGAGCCAGTAGGGGGCATAATTGATATCTCACCAAATTTATCACGTTCGATACGTAAATCTCGATTAACCTGACAGAATTCAAAAAATTGCTCATCTGTCATTTGTAAATCTGGTGGCATCCGGAAAAAAATAGGAGATGAAAACATAAGGTTCCTAATAGTTTTAGCTACCAAACTTTACTCATATTCAAAACAAATCCTGGTAAAACTGGTTCACCACTGACAGTAGCAGGGTTATCTAAACATTCTTCTGACATCCCAGGACGATAGATATAAACTTTGCGATGTTTACGGTCAATTAACCAACCTAATTGTATTCCTGGTTCCTTCATATATTCTTCGATTTTGTCTTTTAAAGGCTGGAGATTATCAGAAGATGACCGGAGTTCTACAACAAAATCTGGGCAAATTGGGGCAAACCTTTGCTGTTGTTCTGATGTCAGAGCATTCCAGCGTTCCAGTTTCATCCAAGAGGCATCAGGCGACCTTTCTGCACCTGTTGATAGCTTAAACCCAGTGCTAGAGTCAAAACAAATACCTGTTCCGTCCTGATTTGCCCAAATTCCCAACTGAAGAGCTATGTTAAAGTTACGGTTGCCTGTTTCTGAGCCAGTGGGAGGCATAATTGATATCTCACCAAACTTATTACGTTCGATACGTAAATCTTGATTAACCTGACAGAATTCAAAAAATTGCTCATCTGTCATTTGTAAATCTGGCGGCATTCGTAAAAAAATAGGAGATGAAAGCATAATTATTTTCTCTAACTGCCTACCCGACTGGCTTTATATTTTTTATTCTTACGCAAAAATGCTGTAAAGACGGGAAATTTCTCATCTCTACAGCACTTGCGCGAAATTATTTCAAGATTTACTTATTAGGTTGAGGAGTCAAGCGCAGATAGGGCTTAATTTCCCGATAACCTTTGGGGAATTTCTCCTTCAGCACTTCTGGATCTTTTAGCGAAGGAACGATGACTGTGTCATCGCCATCTTTCCAATCGGCTGGTGTCGCTACACTGTAGTTATCAGTCAACTGCAGCGAATCAATCACCCGCAAAATTTCATCAAAGTTGCGTCCAGTGCTGGGAGGATAGGTTAAGGTCAGACGTAGTTTCTTGTTAGGATCGATGATGAAAACACTACGCACTGTTACCAATGCATTCGCATTGGGGTGAATCATGTCATAGAGTTCAGAAACCTTACGATCCGCGTCTGCCAAAATGGGGTAGTTGAGAGTGGCGTTTTGAGTTTCCTCAATGTCTCCTATCCATCCTTTGTGGGATTCAACATCATCAACGCTGAGAGCTATCACTTTAACGTTGCGCTTGTCAAATTCTGGCTTTAGCTTAGCGACTTGTCCTAACTCTGTTGTGCAAACAGGTGTATAGTCTGCGGGGTGAGAGAAAAGTACAACCCAGCTGTCGCCAGCCCATTGGTAAAAGTCTATGTCTCCGGTGGAGGAGGCTTGGGTAAAGTTTGGTACTGTGTCGCCTAGATGGAGAGCCATGTCAGATTCCCTGTAGTTCAGAAAGGCATATGTATTCTATCTTGCCATGATGCCACAAAACTCCGGTTAGCCGATTGGAGTTTAGCTCAATGAAACAAAATTTTAGCTTGTGCAAACTTGCACAAACAGACTTATTATTTTACGTCCAAGTGGGACAAGATTTGATTATACGCTTCAATGGTTTGAAGAGCGATCGCATCCCAACTATAATTTTTTAATGCATATTCTTTGGCACGTAACCCCCGCCGTTGACGTTCTGAAGGATTTTGTAAAGCTATGCGAAGTAAGTTGGTGAGGTCTGACACATCTGTTGCACCCACCCATCCCGACTCGCTATCACGCACTTCTTGACAAATATGCACTTGGTCTGATATAATTACTGGGATTGCTGATACCATTGCTTCAGCTACAGCAATACCAAAGTTTTCGTAATACGACGGCAAAACGAATAAATCAGCAGCTTGGAGAAGGGCAGATTTTAATTCACCTGTAACAAAGCCAGTGATAGTGGTGTGCGATCGCAGTGGTGAAGTTTGTATCTGTGATTTTATCTTTTCTTCGTAACCTGGATCTTGGGGATTCGTTCCAGCTAAAACAAAGTGAAAATTTAACCCTTCAGCTAAAAGCGCCTCTAATGCTGGAAGCAGCAAATTCAACCCTTTTTTTGGATCAATACGAGACATAAACAGCACCAACGGCACATCAAGGGGAATACCGAACTGCTGACGCACCTCGCTTCCCCCCCTCGTTCCCAGGCTCCTGCCTGGGAATGCAAGGGGGGACTCAGGGGGGATAACACCCAAAGGAATCACCAAATCTCGTGTAGAGACTCCAAATCTTTCTGATACTTTGGCTTCCTGAACACTGGTAAAGTGAATGGCGGCTGCACCAGCTAAATTTGCACGTTCTAAAATTGCCGCATAAAGCTGTTTTAATTGCCTTTTTTTGCGTAAATCTGCTGGGTCTAAAGTTCCTAACGGACGCAAAATATACGCTAATTTTTGCCGACGACAAATGCTTGCAGCAACACTGCTAACAGGGGAAAACAGAGCATGAATATGAGCTAAGTTAAACGTATGGGCGTGAATATTTAGCCATTTGAGTAAGTCAACAGAGAATTTGTAGCGACGAAAAGGGGCGCAACGGAAGTATATTATTTTGTAGCCATCCTGTTGAATTAAAGTATTTAAAGGAACATCCAAGGGTTCTTGCCCAGTATCACCATTACTATCGGTTGTCAGAATTGTAACTTCTACTCCTTGCCGTGCCAATGCAGAAGATAGCCCTAGTACCATTTGACTGGGACCGCCATATATTAAAGAAATTGAGGGAACAATTTGTAGAATTCGCATGTTTTGTCATTTGTCCTTTGTTATTTGTCCTTTGTCAGTGGTTGTTTACTAATGACTAATGACTAATGACTAATGACTATTTACAAGTTCTTTATAAAATTCTAATTGCTGTTTTGCTAAAGCTTTATTTGTGTATTGAGTCATTGCTTTTTGATAACCCATTTCGCCTAATTTTTTAGCCAATTCTGGTTTGTCCATCAATTGAACTATGCAATTAGCCAGTGCTTTGGCATCTGCTTCAGGAAATATTAATCCAGCCTCACCAATCACATAGGGAATTTCGCCGGAATTTGAACCAATCACAGGAACTTTGCAAGCCATTGCTTCTATTAGTACATGACCAAATTGTTCTTTCCAACCAACAGAAGTTATGTTTTTAAGCTTGTAATTTGTTTCCGATGGCAAGACTAAAGTACTCATTAAATTAATATACTTTGGCACTTCATCATGTGAAACGCTCTCAACTAAAATTATTCTGTTTTGAATATTATGTTTTGCAGCTTGATTCATTAATTCTAATTGCAACGAACCACGCCCCAAAAGCAGAAACTTCCAAGATTTATCTTTCAAACTAGCTAGGGCATTCACAAGAGTGAGTAATCCCTTTTCTTGAACAAAACGCCCGACGAATCCCACAACAAAATCATGTGGTTCAATTCCTAACTTGGTTGCTAATTCTGGCTGTGGTGTGGGAGTAAATAAAGTTTCATCGACACCCAGTTGAGGCATTACTTTTATTTGTCCTTTGTATCCCTGTTGGCGTAAAATTTCTGCACCATCTTGATTTCCGGAAATAATGCCGTGGCTGTGCGTTAGGTTATATTTTTCTAATAAAGATACTGGAAATTTCAGGTTATAGGGTAGATTCCACCAAGTAAAAAATACATTTTTTGCCTTGAGTCCTAATAGCTGATTTAAAGTAATCATCTCAGCATAAGCTAGTCCCCTAGACCCTTGTTCTACTTGAATAATCTGGGGACGGAACTTTCCTAACAAAGATATCAAATCAGCGCCAAAAGTCAGCAGTCCTTGATGATTTTGACTAAAGTTAGAAACGGGAACTATGCGAAATTTGCCTTCATCACGATATTGAGTTTGAATTATTTTGTTCTGAACACCGCCAGGTTTCCACTTTTTTGGTACGACAACTGTTACTTCAATTTCAGGTTCTAGTTGAGACAAAATACGTAATTTTTCACAGTTAATGTCTACAATATAAGTGTGGCTTGCTACGATAATTTTCATTTGTATTTTTAATAGAGAATTTAGAATATTGAACCACAGATGGACACAGATGGACACAGATAATACATGAGAAAAATATCTATCTGTGTAAATCTTGTGTTTATCTATGGTTTAAATACTTTTAACTTGTTCATCTATGTGAGTGTAGATTTGACCATCATTCCAAATGGATTGAATAACAGTACCTAAAGCTTTCAAAAAACCTAAAGAGTAGAAAACCCCGCGAGTGAGAATTTTGATGGGAGAACCGCTTTTGTGGCAAGGAGGGCGTCCGAGAACGTGACAGTCGAATAAACGGGCGTAGAGGCGTAACGCTTGGGTAGCGGTGAGGTTTTTCAGCCCCATTAAGAAATGGTTGTGGTAAAAGGTGAGTTGATATTTTAGAGAGCGCATACTAATATCATGGCAACCTCCCGTTTCTTCTCCAAGATGCACCAAATGTGCCTCTGGAGCGTACCAAATCTTATATCCAGTCTGCCGCAATCTTAAACAGAAATCAGATTCTTCTCGCACCGCACTACCGCGAAATCTCTCATCAAATCTTAGTCCGTGTTTGGTAAAAATTTCCCGGCGAAAGGACATATTACAACCCCTTGCTGTTAGCACTTCTTGGGGTTTTATTGTATGCACCAAATCTATATAATACCAAGCAATTCCTGGATCCATTGCCTGAGGAGGAAGATATTCAATCTGCAATTTTCCTCCAGAATCACCTAATTTCATTCTGTCAAATACGCGTCCAGCAACAGCCCCCACTTCTGGGTTTTCCAAATAGTTTTTTGCATGCGCTGCTAAAAATCCATCTGGTAACTGCACATCATCATCAATAAATAAAATTATTTCACCTGCTGCCCGCCGCACTGCATAATTCCGCGCCCCTGGTAAACTTGCCCAATTTAAACGGAACCATTTTATTTTAGTGGCTGCGGTTAATTCCTCTAGGTAAGCTTCAATTGCTGGATCATGTTTCGGGGTTTGATCCACAACCAATACTTCATAATTTGGGTAGTCCTGTTTCAGGACATCAGCAATGCTATCGCGTAGTGGTTCCTCACGACAGTAGGTGGGGATAATAACTGAAATTAAAGGAAAATTCATATTAATAGTCATTAGTCATTAGTCATTAGTCATTGTAGAGACGCGCCATGGCGCGTCTGTATATTTTTAGTCTTCTTCCCCCGCACCCCTTTTGCTTGTGCCTCTACGAGTCTTTCTTGCTTATCTATTTCTGGTAATTTCAAAAGGACTCCAGCAAAAAACCAGTAATAGACAGCTACCGGATCGACATCCAAAGGATAATAGTAGGTGTTGTAACTCATAAACAATACAAACACCCACAGAGCACCTGCGTAACTGCGGAAAATAGGATTTTTGACTGAACGATAGGTTTGGAAGCACACAATTGTTAAAGTTGTGACTAAGGCAAGAAACCCCAGCAGTCCGAATGGTCCAATTTCATAGAGTATTTTGGGATAGTAGGTTTCCACCAGTTTGGTTTGACCTAGCAAACGGGCAGAGTTAGTAGCACGTCCTAAACCACTTCCTAACGGTCCATCTAAATTTTTCCAGACCTCATTAAATTGCTGCACAATAAACTCTTGTGGCGGTGAAGCTTGCCAGCGTGCGTTCAGACTTTCTATCCTCTGTCCTACGATTTCAGGATTAGCCACCATTGCAATTCCTAAAATAATGAGCAGTCCGACTCCTATTGGGATGAATCGTTTCAGGTTGCGAATTTCACCAGTCAGCAAGAGCAAAGCGACGAAGCACGCAGGGACTAATGCTAAGGCTATTCTCTGCCCGGAGACAACTGCATTGATAAAGACTAATGCCATAGAACCTAAACTGAGAACCCGCCAAGTTCTAGAAGGATCACTAAAGCCGCAGGCAAAGGCAAAAAAGGTGCTGGAAATTAAGAACCATGCCCACTGCCAAGGGGCAACAAAGGTTCCTGGTAGACGAATGACCCCTTGTTCGGGACTATAAATGAGAGAACCACCGATGAAACAACGAGCTTCAATTGATGCTTTGAATTGGGCTGCTCCTTCTAAATATCTGGTGCCTTGACATATCCCCTTTGATAATAATAAATATTGAACAAGTCCTAGGGCACAGCACACTAGTATGAGGACAACCTGCAGGCGCGATAAAAATAGGAAATCTCGCTTATTGCGAATGAGATAATAAGCGCAAGCGATGAGGGGTACATAGCCCAAAAGTACTTTCAAACCCAGTATTCCCATGCCTATCGGTATTTCCAGACCTGAATTATCCGATAGTTGAGTGGAGGGCGGGTTGAATTGCTGCCCTCCATTTACAAATACCAGCGTCAGCAGACATATGCCCAACAAAATAAACAGTGGAGTTTTTATGGCTTGCGGAATAATCAGGGGTAGCCGCTGCTTACGACAAATTTGCCAAAGTGCAATCAGCGCTGGAATGTAGAAGGAGTCTTTCGCTATTTGAAGTATGGGACTATTGCCAATGTAGTAGGTGATGGTACCGCCAAACGGCACGTAAATCAGGAAGGCAAAAAGGGCTTGACGGGGATATTTGTAGGACAAAGCAATAGTAATGATTCCCAATAAACCTGGGACTGCTGCCTTAATTCCACCGACAAAAGCCATGAGAATGCCAAAGAAGATACCGCCAACAATGACGGGGATTAAAAAATTGGTGAATTCTTTCCGTGCTTGTGCAGATTTGCGCTTCTGGGCTAAACGTTCTTTGAGGCTAAGGCTTGGAGTTTCCTTTTGCTGCTGTTTTTTGGTTTTTTTGTATTTCTTGGATTTTAGCTTTGCTGTCAGCATGGCGGCGCTTTAAGAAGAATACAGAATGCAGAACGCAGAACACAGAATATCCCCAGATACAAATTTGGGGGATTGAGTAAGGAAAGAATTCTTTTCTCCGTTATATAAAGCCTACTCAAAGCTGTTCCTGATTGGCAAGAACGGCTGAGAGAGTTTGTTGATCAACTCATCTCAAACTACCCAAAAATGACGAACAATGCACACAGGTGAATAGAGATTAAGTTACAGTTTATAACCCTCCCTAATTGAATTTAGGGGCGCTATAGACGCAGCTAGGAACCAGAATGAGATCTCGATTTTAAACCTCGCTGCTCATTTCCATTCGGTGAGTTCTGAGTTCTTTCGTCGGTAAATATGCCCGTTCAGTCGTGAGCGATCGCTTTATTTTTACAGATTATCTTGAATATAGCGGTTCTGTTCTCACTAAATTTTTATTCAATGGGTATAAATTAAATTCTTCGCGAATTGATTGATTTAAGCCTTTACGATTAAATAGATTAAATGTTAACTTGGTTGTTCCGTAATAAAGATTTTCTCCGGTGGCAACAATATAAACGGCACCTGGAAATGGTAACGGCTGGAGGTGATTCCCATTTTTCGCTAAAGTTTCTCTGACTTTCTCGTGGTCAACATAGAATTTATAGTAACCATAACCACGGTTGTACTCTGGATTGTTCGGTAGATTATTCAAGTCATACCTGAGAATATTGCAACTTCCACAAATTTTATAAAAATTTCTTCTCTTAACATATATAAAATCACTTCCGTCTTGATACTTATAACCTTTATTGATAAACCAACCATCACAATTACTATTTTGACTAACAAATTCTGCTAAATACTTGCTGACACAATCATCAGCATCAACTGTCATAGTATAAGTTGGAGAAAATTCTTGAGCATGAATTAATCCTTTGAGAATTTTTCGTCCTTTGTCGGTATGCCCTCTAGAAAAGGCATCAGGCTCGTTTGCTGGTGGAAAATCAACTTCAATATATCTAACGTAGGGATGATGAAATTCTAGTCGTGGTCGCTCATGGCAAACAACAATCACCCTATACTCTGATGAAGTCTGATTGCAAATTGATTTAATGGTTCTTTCAAATAACTTGGTTACAAGCTCCCAAGATTTGGAAACTTGCGGGCTTTTGAGGGGTATGACAAAAACAAGCATGAGCCGCTACGCTAATATACAACTTTTTGAGCGGATGAGGACTATCAAAATTTTTTTAAACCTGGATATGGGTCAATACCGTTCAGTTAAGGGTTAATAATAGGAATTTTAGATTTCTAGAAACGCGAAATTTTGCGTCTCGACAGGGTTTGTTAGAAGGTTGATTATCTTATCTGAACTGTATTGAGATATAAGTACAGATGTGTGTATCAGTTTTGTACAGTGGAGATGACCATATTAATAAAATCTTATCGTTAAAACTTTGAATTAAACTAGAAAATTTTTATATAAATTTTACAAAATTTGTGCTTTTAACAGTAGGTTGTACATCCTACAGGCTGGAATGTCGATACAAGAACAAAGCCCGCGTCGGCGGGCTTGTTGGAGTTATTGACTTGCAGAGTTTCTTGACTGCAAGTGAGAATTAACTAGTTAAATATATCTAATGAGGGATTATTTTTAAGCGGCTATGTGTTGCTGGACTTGCGTCACTAATTCATTTGTCCAGTAATGAACAAGTTCGGCTGCTTCGGCTTCTACCATAACTCGGATGAGTGGTTCTGTCCCGGAGGCACGAACTAAAACTCTGCCAGAATCTCCCATTGCTGCTTCGGCGCGGGCGATCGCCTGTTGCAAAGGTTGGCAATCTTTCCATGCCAAACGCTTGCATCTGTCTTCGACTCGCACGTTGCGCAACAGTTGCGGATACGTTTGAAAGCTTTGATCCACCATTTCTGATAGAGGAACACCTGCCCTTTGTACCAAAGCTGCTAAATGTAAGGCTGTTAACAAGCCATCTCCAGTCATACCATAGTGACGGCAAAGGATGTGACCAGATTGTTCACCGCCTAGCATTCCTCCAGTTAAGAGCATTTCCGCCTGAACGTACTGATCACCTACTGCTGTGCGAATAAATTGACCACCGATTTGCTTCCAAGCCCTTTCCAAACCTAAGTTTGCCATGACAGTGGAAACAATCAGATTATGGGGCAGTTCTTGCTTTTGTTGCAAGCTGTGTCCCCACAAATAGAGGATATAATCTCCATTGACTTGCCTTCCAGTGTTATCTACAGCTAAAACGCGGTCGGCATCACCATCAAAGGCAAAGCCCAAGTCAGCATTGTGTTCTTGTACCGTTGCTTGTAGAATTTCTAGGTAAGTTGAACCGCAGTTGACATTGATGCGATCGCCATCCGGTTCGTTATGCAAGCAGATGACTTCTGCCCCCATCTCCGTAAATACGGATGGTGCTAAACCAACGACTGCTCCCCATGCCAAATCTAGAACAATTTTCATGCCCTGAAAATTCATGGCACCGTGCAGGGGTTTTTTCAACGCCTCAACATAATTTTCTACTAAGTCCAAGCGCGAGTAATGCCGTCCGCAATGACTACAGTCAGCAGAACCCACACCACGCAGTCCAGCCTCTATTTCTGTTTGCAACCCTTGGGATAGCTTCATCCCATTTGCGCCAAAAATTTTAATGCCGTTGTCTTCTGGCGGGTTGTGGCTAGCAGAAATCATCACTCCGCCGATGGCGTCGGTGACGCTGGTGAGATATGCAACGCAGGGAGTAGGACATAGTCCTAAATACCAAACTTCTAACCCTGCTGCTGTTAACCCTGCACTCAAGGACATCGCTAGCATATCGCTGGAGTTTCTGGAGTCTTGTCCAAGGATAACTGGTCCTGGATTTGAAGCATGGCTACGCAAAACAGTACCTGCCCAAAAGCCCACTTGTAATGCCAAAGGCGCACTCAGCAATTCTCCTACTCGTCCCCGAATACCATCTGTGCCAAATAGGGGTGTTGCTGGAAGCGATATCAAGTTAAGCCCCAAACTAGCTTCATTTACCTTCTTTTCCAATTTCTTAACTTCAGAATCAGAACTCGCAGGAATGCTTCCTTGAGTCGGAGTTATATATGAAACCATAATAAAAAAAGCTCCACATAATTAAACTGGAGAATAACACTTTAAACTTTATTGAACAATTCCTACTGATTACCTTTTAATCGGGACATTTTGGTATTTTTTCTTCCTACAACCTACTCTGATTCTTCTATCCTTTCAGCAAAATTACTTATAAGTCTTTTCAAACGTTTGTAAAGATATTGTAAAATCAGTATTTATACTAAAGTAAATTGTCAAGTTCGCCTCAGCAATGCCAGTCGTACGCCACTTGCGACAAGGGGGACAAATCAATTCAAAATTCAAACTTCAAAATTAGAAGCCTCTCTCTCATCTCCCTCACTCCCTCATCCCCCTGATCTGCCTTGTCTTGTGAAATCATTGCAAAACATCTGTATTCAAAGCCCAGCAGTCCCTAGTCCTCAATGTGGTCATCTAAACTTAAAAAATATTAATAGAAATTCTCATCAAATGGTTTTACTGTAACGTTTTAGTGGCTTTTGTAGCCGTTCGTAAATTAGAACTCCAGCAGTTGACCTTTTAAAGTCGAGCAATTTAGCATGAGCAGTAATTTAGCAACAAAATTACGTGTAGGGACGAAAAAAGCCCATACAATGGCAGAAAATGTAGGTTTTGTCAAGTGTTTTTTAAAAGGAGTCGTAGAAAAAAACTCTTATCGGAAGCTGGTGGCTAACCTTTACTTTGCCTATTCAGCGATGGAAGAGGAGATGGAAAAGCTCCGCAATCATCCGATTGTTTCAAAAATTAATTTTGTAGAACTTCACCGCAAGCACAGCCTAGAGCAAGACCTAAGTTATTACTACGGTGTAAACTGGCGAGAGGAAATCAAACTCTCTCCAGCGGGGGCAGCATACGTACAGCGGATTCGGGAAGTGTCTGAAAAAGAACCCGAACTGTTAGTTGCCCATTCCTATACCCGATACCTCGGAGATTTGTCTGGTGGGCAAATTCTCAAAGGCATTGCCCAAACTGCGATGAACCTTTCTGATGGACAAGGTCTCGCCTTTTACGAATTTGATGATATTGCTGATGAAAAGGCGTTTAAAGTCAAATACCGTCAAGCTTTGGATGAACTGCCAATAGATGATGCTACAGGCGATCGCATTGTCGATGAAGCAAACGCTGCCTTTGGCATGAACATGAAGATGTTCCAAGAATTGGAAGGCAATCTCATTAAAGCCATTGGGGTAATGGTGTACAACAGTATCACAAGGCGTCGCACACGTGGTAGCACGGAACTCGCAACTGCTGAGTAAAGCTGAGTCAATACGATTAACACAACATTTTTATCAATTGCTAGGGGCAGCGTCCCTGGGATTACCCTTGTAGAAAGGGGGTCGCGGGGAAGTTGCCCCTAGTCACAAGGAATCTCCTCATTTTCAACTCATCCCCAGACTTGTATAGCGGTTCCCGAATAAAGTACAGCTTCATCAATGTAGAATCAATACGGTTCGCATAAGATCCCCCCGCCTGCGGCGACCCCCTTAAAAAGGGGGTAAATGGCTAAAATAGCCCCCCTTTTTTAAGGGGGTTGGGGGGAGCTCCCTTGAGATAAACAAGCTAACCAACCGTATTGAATGTAGAATCCCCTCTTTAAAAAGGACGGGAGATGTCAAAGTCTGAAGTGTTTATCAATTTCTGCCAAAAGTTTAATCAACAACCCCCAAGGCGAAATTAACCGTATAAGGTTCCTCTAGAGATTGCTGAATACTCGCTTTTAAGCAATCAAGATAACGAGTAACAGCTCGCAGTTGTTCGACATTAGGGCGATAGGTGAGACTTCCTTGCTTTTCAAAAAGTGGTGCAGCGCTCATTGCCTTATAATCAGCATTTTCAGATGAAGCTTGGGTGAGGCTGATGGCATCTAGGCTGGTGGGGATTAAACCAGGCGGTAACTCACCTTCCAAAAAAGCCAGCAGGCGTTGTTGACAACTGCGC
The DNA here is from genome assembly GCF_963872035.1 of Scytonema sp. HK-05. NCBI lineage: Bacteria > Bacillati > Cyanobacteriota > Cyanophyceae > Nostocales > Scytonemataceae > Scytonema > Scytonema sp. HK-05. Next base: position 53,635 of record NZ_CAWMYC010000116.1, on the reverse strand, counting down.
GTGTTAATGCCACGATTCTCAAATAACTCGATAACTTCGCCAAAGGATATGGCTCTGCTTGGCAAGATTCGCAGCAATTCTGTGAACAGGAAATAGTCGGTGTACTGTTGTCTGGGGACTTCTACAACCTGAGGATGCAGAGGGAGTACCGCCAAACCATATGCAACCCGACTGCAAGAGGGAGAGCCATTTTCACCGAGATACACATCTTGGATAATTTTGGCGTTGGGCAGTTTTTGTCGCAGCCAACGACTCACCGCCCCTAAGGAAGCAACTCCGCCTGTTAAGATAGCTTGATTGATTGCTTCTGTGGGTATGCCTTTAGCAACCAGTAACTTGTTGAGTTCTCGATTAAGGCGGCGCACAAATGGGACAAACACCTGGCTTTCTAAGTCTCGTCTCTGCAACACCCATCGCTGATCTGCCAGTTCTAAGGTAAAAGATTCTTGATGTTGCAAAATCAGCTTGAGGGCGATCGCTGAATCTATAACTGCCTTTCCTAAAAGAGAACTTTCCAACCGCTGCTGTAGGCGAATGCGCTCCATGATATCAGCTTCCCCAGGTCGAGGCAGGTTCAATTCTTCCAACCCCAAACTAGAAAAGCGCATCTGTTCTAAACCAGGAATTGCTGGTTGCCAATGCGAAGGATTACTGGTAACAGTTTTGTTATCTTCCTGCATAGGCATACGTGATTGTCGCCATTTTGATGGGAAGAGTAGTTGACAGATAATGTCTTGCTCTAATCCCTTGCCAGCATAAGCAAAACCGTGGAGCATGAAATTAGTGTGGCTGAGGTCTTCCAGATTTTCTGGCAAATCAACCAGCGCCATTTCTGTTGCAGCAGCACCAATATTGATCACGAGGGTATTGCCAACTAAAGGGCGATCGCTGCTTCTTGCAGGACGAGAACCTTGACGACCTCTGATTTTGACGATTTCACCTTCAGCACCATCGAGTTCGCAAAGCAAACAAGCAATCCCTTCCTCCACAAAAAAGACTTGTTGCGGATGCTGGACTAATTTGCTGATGAGTAATGCTTCGCGGATGTTGAAGCGATATTGTTCCGACCAGTTGGATGGACAAGTGCAAATGACACCTGTAATATTGCTGATAATACTTTGGAAAGTTTCTTGGTCTAGACCAACAGCACCCGCAGTTAAACCCAAAGTTGTGCTACTGCGATCCGACGTAAATGTTAACAGCAATTTTGAGAGCGATCGCACAACCCAAACTAATGGAACCGTGGAAAATTCGTTTAATTGCAAAACTGGTTCCCATTTTTGGTGATCGCTCTTGTAAGGTAGAGCAACTTGCAGATAAGGCTTCAACTGCGCTGAAAATAAGTTTTGCGTTGGAACTGCAGCCGACTCAGGTACTGTAGAATCAGTCGGTATACCCTCAGAAACTTTTTCTTCAGCCACAGCCGCTGGTGCTGTTTGCTCTTGTGCTTCTTTGCTTTCTATTTCCCCAGCAGTCATAGAAGCCGTTGGCAAATAAACTTCTGCTGGTAAACGAAACGACCTTTTTACAGAAGTTGCTTCCGGTTGCGTTTCGGCTGACCAATAAAGAGGATACACTTCTGTTGTGGAGCGATTTAACAGAGCAGCAGAAATTCCAGTTGTCCCCAAATCAATTCCTAAATACCAAACAGATTTAGGAGTATTTTGTTCGTGTGGAACGTCTGTATCGTTGGTTGAATGAGAAATTGAAACAGAAGAACCATCAACTGTTTCTTTGACGATACTTTTATTTTCAATTTCCGCCGCATGCGCTTCTGTTGTGCTTGGATCTGACTCAGTCTCTGCTTGCTGTGGTAAGGGAGATAAACTCTCAGGTGGATTTTCTAGATTTTCTGGTTGAGTTAAGGGCTGCAACAGAGCATTGATTTCCCCATCAAAACTCGCTAAATCTTGTTCCAATTGCTGCAACTGCGCTTCTTCCAAGGAAATATCAAGCATTTCTGTAGATTGTTCTTCTTGAAATAGCAAATTTTCCTGTGGCGAAGCGGGAATGTCGTTGTCTAAAGATTCCTCTCCATCACGATTTTGAATATCGACTTGTGAAGTTTCGCGTGAAGTTGTCTGGCTGGGAGTTTCTACAACTTCTGAAGTCGCTGGAGTTGTGGTTAGTCCTTCAGCAGAAGATGGCACTTCAAGCAACTGTTTGCCCTCACTTATAGCAAGCAGTAGCTCACTCAGCACTGTAATTGTATCTTCACTTGCTGGACTAACTGAGCTACTGCTGCTTGCCAAAGAAACAACCTGAGGGCGATCGCCTCCAGGCGGTAACTCTGCAAACGTATTTTCCTGAGATGTGGAGGATTGTTCTGTGGGTTCTAATGGAAGATTTTCTGTATCTTTGGCGTCATTGGTACTTGCTTCCAAAAGACCTGCTTCGGGTTCCTCCAACCAAGGATCTGGAAGCTCAACAGCAGCAATAACTGGCTTTTCTTGATTTGTTGCAACGTCTAGTGAAGTTTCAGAGACCTTCGACACCGAAGAAGCAGTTGTGACATCTACAGATAACTCATCCGTAACATCCGTGACTTCATGCGTAGCCACTTCCGGTGCCTCAAAAGTGACCTCATACAGAAAACCCTCTGATGGCACTTGATCAGTCGCAGTTGCTGGTGGAGTGTCAGCAGGCGGGGTTACTGTTGCCACATCCGTTACTGTAACCTCATTTGTTGTCACAGGTGGGGTTAGTGTTGCCTCAAATAAGTCATCTGTGATATAATTTATAATCTCATTGTTGACAGACGCAGATAATTTATCTGTGACATCCGTCTGTTGATGCGTTGTTACAGCAGGTGGGGTTATCGTTGGCTCTTCAAATAACTGATTGATCTCAGTGGAGGCAGGCGCAGATAATCTATCAGTAGCCTCATTTGTTGCCACATCCGTTACATCTGTAACCTCATCTGTCTTAGATGGGGTTACTGTTGGCTCAAAGAACTCATTTATATTTATAACTTCATTATTGCTTAATGCAGGTAAGTTCTCCGTGGCATCTGTTACCTCAACACCAAACAAACTGGCGTAAAGTTGGTCTACTTCATCACGAATTAACGGGGAACTCAGCTGGTATATGCTACTCGTATTAGTAGGAGTTTCTATAAAGCTTTGCTCGTCTTCCCTGTGCTGAAACACTGCATCCAAATCAGATGTACTAGCAGCCTCCTCTTGTGCTTCCAGGCTTACAGGTTGATTTTGCGTGAGTGAGGATGAAGCTTCTGCTTGTTGAAATTCAGCTAACTCTGAACCTAACTCCTGAGATTCTGTTGCGGATCTTTCATCTTTTAGATCCTTTGATGGTTGATTGATCACAGTTGGTTGCTGCAACTGAGAAGTCAAATTACTGATTAAGCTTGCTAACAACTGTTCGCCTTGCACTCCTTTGCTGTGCATTCTTGCCAGTGCTTGAGACAAGGACTCGTCATAGGTGTGAATATTGCGCTGTAATGCCTCAAAGACAACATTCACAGTTCCATCGAGAGCGAGTAACTTTTGATCCAGATCCCTAGCAAGTCTTGATAAGTGCTCCATTTGATCGGGTGGAGTCGCAGAGGTTGCAGGTTCTGTATAATCCTCATGACTTGGAAACAAAGAAGGAGCAGTATCAATTTTGAAAAACTGCGGCATTTCAGAACTTGTTGTAGTTTCCGCAAGTTGTGGTGTTGAATTAGGCACAACACGACTGCTGAGAACCTGCAAAAATTCTGAAATTATCTGCTCCTGATTCGCTAATTGCTGTGCTAGAGAGTAGTTATGTAGTCGCTTTTGTTCTAATTGCCTGATTTCCTCTACAAGATTTGCCCGTTCTTGCAACAGTGTTTTTATTTCTTCTTGCAAAGGCGCAAGCACTGCCGCCAATGGGTTGCTTTCTTGTCCCGCTACAACATAAGAACCTTCCTCTTGCTTTTCATTCTGCTGTGGTAAGGACTGGTGAGAACCGTGTTCAACAAATTTTGCCACCAGAGGCGATTCTTGTGGCTGGGTTTGGGCATCATTTTCCGATAAACTGACTAAGAAATCGCGAATTCGTTCTAAAACCTGTCGTGGTTCTGACGCTTGAGTGGAGAGAAACCTAGACAGGCGCTTGTTGCTTATTAAGCGGTCAATATCTGCGATCAGTTGTTGAGTTTCTGCTGCGCGAGAAGTCACGTTAATTTACCTTATCTAGAACTTTAAGTCAGGTGATTATAGAAATTTTTCAACGGTTGCAACTATTCGTTATGCATCATGTGGGCGTCCAGCAATATTATGGCGATTTGCAATTGAGTGCAATACACCCTAGTTCTTTAATCGAAGACAGCGATGACTACGAACTTGTACTTCATCCAAAGAAGAACTGTTATATTTGTCAATTAAATTTGTCAATTAACCTTGATCTACATAATGCATGGCGGCTTTTCGTAGGAGTGGACAGTCTTTGCCGCAGGAAATAGCGGGTCGTGGCTTACCGAAAACAGGTAAAAATTATAGATTAGCAAAAATTAATTACTATGAGTATTATTAATTTAATTGGTTTATAGTTTTAAGTAGTAATCTTTACTAAGAAGAATTCAGGAGTCAGGAGTCAGAAATACACCTAGGGTGGGCAATGCCTACTATATCTGGGTTATATCTGGGTTTTGCTGAGCATTGCCCACCCTACAGAATACTTTTTCTGGGGAAGTATTCGGAAGTCTGTGCCAGAATTAGGCTCACGCTTGCTAGTCACACACGGCTATACTTGTCTCTTACAAGCCCCAAGCGGTAGGGCAGGGGTTAGTGATACTGCTGCTATTCCCCAACCACCGAACTGCAAGCCGTACACCCTTTGTTGCAAAACTTTAGCCAAATTTTAAGCTGTAACTTAATACTTTTTATAAAAAACGCTTGGCTCGCTTTATTGTGTAACATAGTCTATTTTTAGATTCTAGTGGCTGTACTTTGATAGCTTAGGCTAATAAAGGTACTGTTATTTTTTTGTATATTGCAGCTTATATTAGAAAAATCTCGTAATGGAAGACCGGTATAGCGTACAAGCAACTACCAATCCTCTGATGCACTTAGCACCGTTTTTTCAAGGGTTACCAGAAACCGTTGTAGAGCAGGCTCTTACCCATTTAGTAAGCCGCACTCACCCAGCTAATCAAGTGATTTTGTTGGAGAATGACTGGGGGGGCTCCGTATATTTTATTGTAGAAGGGTGGGTAAAAATACGTACTTACAACCTCGAAGGCAAAGAAGTAACACTAAATATTCTCGGCAAGGGAGAATTGTTTGGTGAAATGGCAGCTCTTGATGAAGTGCCTCGTTCCACCGATGTCATTACCCTGACTTCCACAGTGATTGGTAGTATGCCAGCACAAGATTTTCTCAAGTTACTTCAAACAGAACCAATGGCGGGAGTCCGATTGGCGCAACTGATGGCACGTCGGTTACGGCAAGTAAATCGGCGATTGCGGTTAAGGGAATCTGACAGTCAGTCGCGGGTAGCAGACACGTTATTGTTTTTAGCCGAGGGACAGGGAAAGAAAGGGGAAGGGGGAACCAAAATTCCCAATTTACCTCACCGGGAATTGAGTAGTTTGAGTGGACTGGCACGAGAAACAGTCACACGAGTATTGACAAGGCTGGAAAAAAAAGGCTTGATTAAACGGGAGCAGGACGTAATTTGTATTCCCGATTTGTCAGCCTTAGAAAGAATGATAGTTTAACAGTCTTCTCAACAAAGAACTCAGAACTCTGTACAGTCAACAGTCAACAGTGAATTGATCAGTGAGTTCTGTGTTCTTCTGATTTTAACCCCCGAGTAAATGAATGGTTAGGCAAACAAAAGACTTTAACAAGACCTCAATGAAACTGGAAGCGCCGTTGAGAATCGTGGAAACGGCGTTTTTAGCTAGCACCGCTAGCTTAATCTGGTTTATTAATTTTTACTTTCCTTTAGGACCTCTGTTACGGATATTTTTCCCCGTGCCGATCGCTCTAGTGTACCTCCGTTGGGGCAAACGAGCGGCATGGATGGCAGCAGTGACATGCGGCTTGCTGCTTTCGGTGCTGATGGGACCAGTCCGCAGTGTGCTGTTTGTCATGCCTTTTGCCTTCATGGGCGTACTTTTAGGAGCAACATGGAATCGACGTGTTCCTTGGATTGTTTCCATCACCTTGGGGGCGTTGTTAGGCACCATAGGAGTCTTTTTTCGGGTGTGGTTGATGTCGGTGCTGTCTAATGAAGACCTTTGGATTTACGTCATTAACCAGGTGACGGATTTTATCGAGTGGATATTCCTTAGGCTGGGCATTTTGGCGAATCCCAGCGTGTTTTTTATTCAGGTTGGGGCGATCGCCTTAATTCTTGTCAACAACTTTATCTACCTATTCACGGTACATATAGCAGCATGGCTGCTGTTGGATCGCCTAGGCAACCCCATCCCTCGCCCTCCACGTTGGGTGCAAGTGATCATGGATTATGAAGAATAGTCACCGCTTAGGGGAATTCAAAATTCGCATTCAGGAGAAATTCAAAATAAAATTGTTTCGGTCATTTGTCATTATTTGAATAATTGTTGACTAATGACTAATGACTAATGACTAATGACTTTATTCGCATTTATACTCAGACTGAACAGGCTCAGGAATGGACAGCTAAGTATCGCGGTACTTTACCCGTATTTGTCTGTGTTTTAGGATTTACCGAAACTGGTTTGATTCCAGGAATTTCCGCAGCAGGTCGCACTCCAGAAGATAGGAAATACACGGCTTGTGCGGATGCTGAATTTTTATACTACGGTTCTGCACATAAGCCGAAGTACCCTTTACCACCATTGGCGGCTGGGGCTTCCCCCGTTCTGATTTCCCGCGCCGTGGTTGAGGCACTAAATATTCCGGTTTATTTATTCAATGCTGGTTTACCTCAGCCCCCTGCTGTCCCAGCCATTGATTTAGGTGGCTATAGCGCTCAGTGTTTGAGTCAAGGTGCTGCTATGGAACTAGCAACGGTAGACCACTTGTTCAAACAAGGGCTGGTTTGGGGTGAACAACTAAGTAGCAAAATCGAAAACGGGTACTTCATTTTAAGCGAGTGTGTCGTAGGAGGAACGACAACCGCCCTCGCAATTTTAACTGGCTTAGGCATACCAGCAGGAGGAAAAGTCAACAGCAGTCACCCCGTTTGCAATCACGAGCAAAAGTGGGCGGTCGTGCAAGCTGGGCTGGAAAGAATGAGGGGACAAATCAATTCAAAATTCAAAATTCAAAATTCAAAATTAGGAGTTTCTCCCTCATCCTCCTCATCCTCCTCATCTCCCCCATATGATCCCCTCGAACTCGTGGCTGCAGTAGGCGATCCCATGCAAGTTGTAGTCGCTGGGATGGCGATCGCTCTGAGTCGCAGTTGTGGCGTTTTGCTTGCTGGTGGAACGCAAATGCTTGCCGTTTATGCTCTGATCTGTGCCATTGCTCAAGCTTACACCTTATCTTGGCGAGCAGAAGAAGTCGTCATAGGAACAACCCGTTGGGTAGCAGAAGACCCAACGGGTGCCACAATAGAATTAGCCCGGCTAGTGGGTAGCAGCAGCATTACTCCTGACGGAGTGACTCCGCCGTTACTAGCGACAGGGCTGAGTTTTACTAATTCCCGTTATCCCCAACTTAGAGCTTATGAGCAGGGTTTTGTCAAAGAAGGTGTGGGCGCTGGAGGCGCTTGTATAGCTGCTCATTTGAGCCGAGGTTGGCAGCAACATCAACTTTTGGAAGCCATTGAAGCTCAATTAGAGCAATATCAAAAGAATTCCGAATTGCGAACTTACAATTCGGAATATAACCAAGCGTAGAATATGCTTGGTTCAAGCTTTAAAAGAATTTTCTTTTTACTTAATAACAGCCCCTTTAAGATCTGCAGATTAATCTACATCCCGCGCGTGAGGTGGGTTTTCCGTGTAATTTTTGTAAAGTCAGCAAGCATACAGTCAACTCATAAAAAAAATGGTAAGAAAGCCATTCTGAGTTTTGACGCCTTTGTGAGTTTTTGTGCTTAAGAGTGAATTCTTTTTAGCAATAATTGCTCTTCCAAAGCAGCAATGCGATTGTATGCGGCTGTTAATTGCGCTGTCAGCCGTTGGATTTGAATTTCTGGGGTTAAATGTCTATCTCCGCCTTGAAGATTAGTGTCTAAATACATGCCATCTGCGATGACATCCTTATGTTCAAGCTGTGAATTGAAACTTATCTGTCCTTTTAACTGATAACGCCTTGTGTCACTGCTTTCGCTTAAGTTATCGTTAGCCTCTTGTGTTTTTACTAAGCAGCTTTCTGATAAAGCTCGAGAAACTTTACTATCAAGCTGCCCAATCACCTCGTAGAGGGCATCCAGTTTTTGACTCAAAGTCAGGACCTGCTTTTGTAATGGCTCCATTTAATACCCTCATCCGTTTATATATCTCTATAGTATTCAATCTCTTGGCAAGGTTAACTATACTTATGATTTTTTTAACTTTTGATATGTTCTGTTGAAATGCAATACTTAAATCTGAAATTGGAAATATATCTACACACTCTATAGAAGTATTACTAAACCATTTGTGTTAAAAAAATTAATTTTTTAGATGATTTTTCATAAGTACTTGTGCTTAATATTTCATCAATGCTGAGTTACAATAAGCGCAAAGCCTTGTGCCTGTAGGAATATCTAAGTAAAATCCCACGGATAAAACTGGCAAAGTAGACAAAAAAAGGCTCTTTTTCTCGCCAAATAAATTTACGGCGTCAGACCTTTTCCTGAACGCCTTTGACTCTGGAGACTGTAAAACAAAAAATGACATACCAAGCACTCAACGCTCAGGAATGTTTCTGTGAATAATTACTTAAGTAAAATTTCACTTATGATTTGTACTGGTATCAAGTTGACAAAGAAAATTTTAAATCAAGTCATCAACAAACTCGGACTAAGTAATCGTTTGGCTTTTTTTGTGCCTTTGTTATTTCGACGCCCGCTGCATTAGTATTGACCCAAACTAAATATTTTTTTAAAAATAAAAATCAAAGATATAACTTAAGCCAACAAGGAACTAAAACCTAATCACAAAAGAGACACCCAAAGATAGAAGCAATCACAACGTTTGGCTTCATTCTTGCTACACTTGGATTTGGTGAAACTGCTACTAAATCACGCTTTTCCACTCTAAAAGTCAAAATCAATGGAGCGACGTTCTTTTTTGCTAGGTATAGGTACTGTAGCGCTTTCACAACTGCTTGTTGGGTGTGGTGGCAACAAACAGGCGACACTAAACGTGCAACTGTTGAAAGGTTCTATCCCTGGTCAGGTGGTTAATCAATTCAGCAAAGGTTTGCAGCAAAAGGTGGAGTTAAAGTTTGCTCCTGTAGAGAAGTTACAGGATTTATTTCAAAAATTGCAGTCCTTGCAGGAGAAACCAAATACCAACGATGAGCAAGGATGGCGTCGCGTCTTACCATTTGCCCAATCCGAAAAAGCCACCAAAGCTGACCTAGTAACACTGGGAGATTACTGGATAGACTTAGCCATTGAGAAAAAACTTATACAACCACTAGAAGTAGCAAAGATAAAACAGTGGTCTGCTTTACCCAAACAATGGCAGGAATTGGTGACGCGCAACGACCAAGGTCTAGTTGATCCTCAAGGAAAAGTTTGGGCTGTTCCTTACCGTTGGGGTAGTACGGTGATGATTTATCGCCGAGACAAGTTCCAAGAATTGGGTTGGACACCGAAAGATTGGAGTGATTTGTGGCGAAATGAACTGCAAGGGCGCATTTCTCTTTTGAATCAACCACGAGAAGTGATTGGTCTAGTTTTAAAAAAGCTGGGAAAATCTTATAACACAAAGAATTTAAACATTCCAAACTTGGAAAAGGAACTGGACTCATTAAACCAACAAGTAAAATTTTACGGTTCTACTCGGTATTTGGAACCTCTGATTATTGGCGATACTTGGCTAGCAGTTGGTTGGTCAAGCGATGTAGTACCAGTGATTGGGCGCTACCCGCAACTTGCGGCAGTTGTTCCCCAGTCAGGAACAGCACTTTGGTCAGACGTATGGGTAAATCCTGTTGGTGAAGACAGGCAACCTTTGTTATATGAATGGTTAGATTTTTGTTTAAAGCCTGGCATTGCTAAACAAATTTCTTTACTGACCAAAACGAATTCACCGATTCCTACAAAGATTGCTGCATCTGATTTCCAAGAATCATTACGCAGTTTGTTACTTGTTAATTCTGAAGTATTAGAGAAAAGTGAATTTTTACTTCCTCTACCCCAACCAGTCGCTAATCAGTATGAGTCTTTATTGGCCAAAATAAAGGGGTAATTGTTAGGGCTTATACATAGTAGATATGCACTATACCCGATTCTCATTTTTCGTCGTTAGCAGTTTTTGAACGTAGAATGTTGAGCGCAGTCCCCAGCTAAAAATACTAAAAAAATATCCCCAATTGGAAGCGGTTAGCGAAATAAATATTATAGAAAAGCGCAGCAACATTATGATAAGATAAAAATGGTAAGGCAAAACGAACTTTCGTATCGGCACTACCATTTTTTCCGCGCAATTATCTACTTCAGATTTTGCTTTTTTTCTGGGGTTTACGTAGACAAAAGTTTCTACGGTTCATTGGGAACGCCAATGCACCCGGAAACGTTATGTAGTTTTATGGCTATGTAGCGCAAGAATCCCCAACCATAACGCAAGTTTAGTTGGGGTGCGTTCAATCTAGTTTGCCATTGTCATCGTGTTGCGATCGCGACGCCTCTAAACAACGTTTTACTGGACAATAGTGGACATTGGCTGAAAACTGTACGAGTAACCATCTTTGCGATGGATTGGCTGACAATGCTTGTGACGAATAGACTGCAATTTTCCTAATGGAGTAGTCACATCAAAAGCACCGCTTTCTCGGACAGAAACACGCCCTAGATGAACACCTTGATGCTTGCCCTTGGGAACGTTAGCGCGAACAATATCGCCCGTCCTAAAGCCATATTGGACAGGACTGCGAGTTTTGAGTGCTTGATTGCCTTCCTTGTTCAGCACAGGAAAGCCGTACTTATTTTTTGTAACCATTTGACGCTTTCCCCAACCCGACGCCTTGATGAGTAATGGTTGCTGAGTGCTGAAGATAATGTGGTTCAAGTCGCCCGTACACGAAGCATCAATCCAATGTTCCTTGACTAAGCCAAACCGAAGGCGATTGTATTTAGTTTGCGCTCCGCTGGAACTTTTTATTGGTAGAAGAGCTTTGAGAGTACTATATAAAGCCCATCGGGTAGAGTTGACAGCTGCCGCATCTTTTAGTGGCTGCAACGCCATCGATCTTATCTTCCTTAGTACAGCTTTGCATTAATTCGTAGCGTTTTAAAACCCAGAGGGACGCGGAGTCAACGCAGTGAACCAGCGCTCTTGGTAGGGTTTCCCGACAGCAGGCGACTGGTGTTCGCCGTCAGGCGTGCCGTAGGCATACCCGAAGGGAGTAACGCAGAGCCTTTCTGAAATTAATTCGTTACGAACTTGTGAAATTCTGTACTTAGTCGCGCAGAATCTTTTTTTAGAAAGTCTTCAACTGGTTTATTTCCCTTGGCGAGATTGCAACGTTCACACGCCAACGTTAGGTTTGAAATTCTATCGCTGCCTCCCTTACTTTTTGGTTTGATGTGATCAATTTGAAGTGGAACACCAGAAGAATTACAGTAAGCACAGCAACGTCCCCATTTTTCTAACAGATACTCACGAACTTGATAACCCCAGAGAGTTCCTTGCTGATACTGTACACCTTCTATCGTTTCTGCTTGCATTTTTTGGGTATCGAACTTCACTAATTCCATCACTATTTCTGTGATGGGTGAATATTTGCAAAGTCTTTTGACCCAAGTTTCTATACTAAGAAAGCGGTGAAGTAGAGAAGGAGCTAGCCAACCTTGCCTACGGCTACGATTAGAAAAGCGTGGTTGACGATATCTAGTTTTTCTTGAGCGGCTTCCAGAATTAACTGCTTGGCTTGGTCGATGTCGTCTCCGTAGCCGATGCCGATATCGTACTCCAAGCGGCGGTTTTCAAAGGCGGTGTTTACTGTGACAGAATTAGTGAACAACTCAGAGTTGGGAATCACAATTCGGCGACCATCGTAGGTTCTGATTGTTGTAGCTCGTGTCTGAATACTTTCTACAGTTCCCTCAAAGTTTTTAAAGACTATCTGGTCATCAATTTGGAATGGTTCTGTCAACAGGATTAAAATGCCGGCTAAAAAGTTTTGCAAAATGTCGCGGAAAGCAAAGCCAATCGCCACACCGCTAATTCCTAGCAGTTGCACTAAATCGCCCGCCCGAAATGTGGGAATCACAATGGACAGAGAAACAAATAGACCCAACAAAATTGTTGCACCCTGTGCCAAGCGTCCCAGTACCAATCCCAGATTGCGAGCATGGTGGGGATTGCCGGTCAAACGCCTGACTAGTACACGACGGCGGAAATAAAGCTACCATTCACTCATAGCGCGAAAAGCCCACAGAATCAGCCTTTTGACTTTTGACTTTTGACTTTTGACTTCCGCGCAGCGGTACTAGTCTCCTTATGGCTGTTGCAGCAAAGAAGAAAATTGCAAAAACAATCAATGCCAGCACGATATTGGGCAGTGAACTACCTACACTGCCCTAACGGGTTCCCCTGGAGGGTAGGTGTAGGCTTCCCAATTCATTGGGGATTGCCTCTGTCTTTTGTGGATTTTTTACGTCCAGAAGTCTTTGGTCTTACATCCCCTCGGTGGGCAGAAGCGCTAGTTCCTAACGCCCATAATCGCAAACCTTCATTTCTAATATTTATGGCAGCATTAATGTCTCTATCATGCTGTTTCTGGCAGTGTGGACAGTCTACAAACCTGACACCTAATGAATCATAACCTTTTTGAAGCATTGGCATTGGTAGTAGAGTCTCACTACAAAGTTGAGAAGATGGGAAAAAACGACCAATTTCAAGATAGGTATGCCCAAATCTCTCAGCCTTGTATTTCAACATGGTTAAAAACATTCCCCATCCTTGATCGCTGATAGATTTTGCCAAATTGGGATTTTTCACCATATTTTTAACTGCCAAATCTTCTACACAAATCACTTGGTTTTCGTATGCTATTTTGCGAGATAGCTTGTGTAGGAAATCTTCTCGAAGCCTAGCTATAATGCTCGTGAATTTTGCCACTAAACGTTTAGCTTTGCGACGTTTGTTAGAGGTCTTGTCCGTTTTTTTAGATAATTTCTTTTGTTTGCGCTTTCTATTCTTTTCTAAGTTTGCTAACTGCTTCTTTGGAAGGTCATACTTTGACCCATTAGAAGTTACAGCAAAATTCTTCAAGCCAAGGTCAACCCCAATAGCTTCATTAACTGAAACTACTGGATTGTCTTTTTGATTAAACAGAATAGAAGTATAATATCTACCATCCGCATTTTTCGATATGGTTACAGTTGTGAATTTTCCGTCGGGTAGTTCTCTGTGAAACACGGCTTTAACCATCCCCAATAACCCCGGAAACTTAATCACAGAGTCCTTTGGCATTAATTTTACGTTTTGAGGATAATAAAAACTTAAAGTTAAGTCAGATATACAAACAATTGTTCGTTTCCGAACTCTTCCTCTCCCTCGCTGTCGCATTGGTGAGGCAGTGCGGTCTTGGGGGTTTCCCCCATGAGCAACTGCCCTCGAGGAACTGTCGTCAACTCACAAAGCAATTCATCTGACGCTCTCCTATGCCTTCTCAGTAGCGGAGACGCTACGCGAACGGCACGCTGCGCGAACGGGTGAGACGTGAGCCTTCTTGCTGTTTTAGGTAAAAAGTCGTGAGATTCAACTCCACCTGTAGTTAGTTTTGGCTGTGTGGCTAGGAACACAGCTCAAGCCGGATGTTACTCGTTCCCCAATTATGGTCGATTGGTTTCCTCTTCTCGCCGCACTTCTTCCACTTGACCGACTTCAAATATTAGGGTGAAGGGTTGTCCCATCTCGCGTTCAATAAATTCTTCCAACAACTGCACTTGCCGAGGGGTTACTGGTTCCTTAGCCCGCACACTCAGGCGCACTTGGGGCGGATTTGTTAGCCAGTTAGTATTACTGTCGAGTAACTGCAAGCGTTGAAAGGTGATAGTTTTGTTTAACAGCGCCCGTTGAAGACTACTTTCTAGTTGCACTTGTCGCACGAGTCGGGCAAAGCTGACGCCCAAAGGAATCACCAGGATTGCCATCAAAGCTAAAGTCCAAACCAAGGGTTTCCGCGCCCGTGCTAGAGAAGTGTAACCTGCTACCAAAAAGGTCAGCATACAAGATAAGGCTATGCCTAGTAGATTAGTGAGGTAAAGCAGAGTTGCTCCCAAACTAAGTGACCAGTTAGCCTGTGCCAATCCCAAACCAATTACGCAAATCGGTGGCATCAAGGCAACAGCAATTGCCGTCCCCGCCAAACTTCCAGAAATTTTCGGTTCAATCTTCGCATAGGCACTGATACCACCAGCCGCCACGGCTATACCTAAATCTAACAGTGTTGGTTCGGAACGTGCCAACACTTCACTGCCATAGCTAGGTATCCGTACAATCCAACCCAGGCAGCAGGCAATTGTTACTGCTATCAGTGTTCCCACCGCAACGGCAATCACTCCTTTACGAAATAGAGTGACATTGCCTTGCAAAGCACCAAAGGCTAACCCCCGAATAGGCAGCATCAACGGGGCAACAATCATGGCTCCAATGATGACAGCTGTACTGTTGGAGAGTAAACCAAAGGTGGCGATGACACAGGAGCCAACTATCAATGTCAGGTATGACAGGTCTAAAGTTGATTCTGCAAGCAACTCTGTTTGTAGCTGGTGGAGTTGGTTTGGTTCAGCACCATTACTTCTAAAGTTTTTGAAGCGGTCTCGAATGTTTCTTGCCAAGACCATCCTCCTAATAAAGCTCATAGCTAACGCCTATTAGCTATTTAATTTAAGTTTCACCCAAGAGATCGTGTCATCTACAATTAGTCTGGTTACTGTTTACGATGAATTTTGCCAAGAATATTTTTATGGTGGTGGCTTCGGCAATAGGCGGCTCGGAAGCGATCGCCTCTGTACTAGGCGCGACATGTTCCGATTTATCAGTTTTATTTATGACAAGTGTATCTCTTATAAATGGTCTCTTACTTCTTTTATCGTAAGCGATTACCCAGACATGATATCAGAGGTCAAAAAAATCTTAAAACTGTATAAAGAGCAGGATTTTTGATGCTGATTTACTGTACGGTATGAAATTGAACTCAGACGGAACAGGGAGGCGCACTAAAAAGTGTGGGATTGAAACTTGGAAGCCGTTTTTCCGAAGCGATCCACGTCTAGAAAAAAATCTTTTTTCTAAATTCGCTTTAAACCCATAACGCGCATTTTCTTTACGGAAAACAAAGAACAGAGAATCCCTGTTCCCTGTTCTCCGTTCCCTTCTTTTGCAATTAACAACGCAATTCTACACAATTACATTCTCCATAAGAATTAAAAACAATGACAACTGCAAGTCAAGCAACAACTCAAACAACTAATATTACAGATTTAGTGGTTAACAGTAAAAAGAACTGCTACCACCTCTTTTCTCAGCGTATGACTGAGATTCAAAACACAGGAGTTAACACAGAACTAAAGCCAGGAATTCACGTTATTAGAATTCGGAAAGGTTCTTTTGATTACGTTCAAGGCGATGTTCAGAAGGGTGAACCCATAGTAATGCTCTGGATTTATGGTGGGAAGTTCAAGAATCTAAAAACTAATATAGAGGTTCCAGCAGGCTGGTCAACTTTGAACGGTTATGACGATACCCTGACCTTAGCTGTATCAGAAACGTCAACACTTTGTGCCTTCTTTTTTGATGTTGAAATTGGGGATAACGATGGAGATGTGACAGTTTCAGTGATAAAAGTTGGTGAACTTAATGATTTAAATTAAGTTGTTTACTTGACTGTCTCGCAAAAGACAGTAATTCATAAAATTATGACATTAAGGGGTATGAAGAGGCTACCGATGTTAGTCTCTTCATACCCCATTGTCTGATAACTCTTAAGAAACACTTCGCGATGCCAGTTGCGTAAGTCCTGCATTTTTATTGTCGAGAAGAAGAAATTACGATTATTCGCAGAGTTCGCAAGGTAGAAGAAATTGAAGCAAGTCCAGCTTGTCCAGTCAACACCACTCAGTTGAGTTAGGTTCAACAAGAGGACAGATGCAGTCTTGAAGAGAAAATTTCAGGTTTTTTATCTCTAAAAACAAAACAGTTTCAGGAGAAATTTATGAGATCTCAAAATTCGGATTCTGGCAAACTCATTTCACTGAATGTTGAGTCCCTGAGCTTCGATAGTTTTGGACGTAACCCTGGAAATGCGGGCACCATTTGTAAAGCTATGTAAAGACCTACGAGTAACGTAACAACATCACCATTCCAATTCACCACTAATGACGGCTGGAAGCAATTTAATTTCTTTAGAAGATATAGCAGAATTTCTCAACCAATTCTTTGCTGTTGAGCGCTACTCTCAAGAGGAAAGAGGCGGTGTGTATTTGCCTTCAACACGTGCTGTTAAACGTTTGGGGTTGCTATTAGAACCGTCGGCGCAGTTACACAAATGCGTAAGAACTCAAAACTTAGACGCGCTGTTCCTACATCGTCCTTGGAAACTTGAACCCGAACAACTTGCACCAGATATCGGCGTCATTTCTTATCATTTACCATTTGATGAGCGCTTGACATTTTCTTTCAATTCCAGATTGGCAGAAGTCTTGGGAATGTCTGGTTTAGAAGTGCTGGGAGACAAAGACGGCAGAGCAATCGGTATGATTGGAGATGTTCCGACTCAAAGCTTTGCTCATTTATGTAATTGTGTCAATCAAATATTTGGCGGATATGAGCAAGTACGTCCAGCAGAAGCCACTGAAGTGACACGAATTGCTGTTATTGGTGCGATGACGGACTTGCTCGTGCGTGAAGCAGCAAGCCGTGGTGCTCATGTTTACATTACCGGACAGTTACGACAGCCAGCTGAACAAGCAATGCAAGAAACGAAAATTGCGGTGATCGCCGTCGGTCATCGTCAAGGTGAAGTATGGGGTTTACGCGCACTTGCTGGAGTATTGCGCGAACGGTGCTCTAGTTTAGAAGTGGTTGTGCTTCAAAATTTTTAATTAAGTTAATCTTAGGAAAATTAGTCTTAGGGTAGTTGACAGTTAACTGTTAACTGTCAACTGTCAACAGGCTAATAATTTTGCTCTTGAAACATAGCCTGAAAGCGTTCATCCTTGCGGATTTTGTCAAATTCTGAGTTATCTTTGAGAATTGATAGGTATTTGTCTGGACACAAATCAATTGCTCGTTGTAAGTTGTTAATTGCCTCTTCGATATTGTTTTCCATAGCATAACAACGAGCTTTGTTGTACCAGATGGTATCATCGCATGGTTGTAAGTGGGAAGCTTGTTTGTAGCTAGCGATCGCTTCCGGATAACGCCGTAATTTTTCCAAAACGATAGCCCGATTTAACCAAGCTTTCTCGTGGTTTGGTTGAATTCCTATAACTCGATCAAAGGTTGCAAGCGCCTTTTCGTAACGCCCCCATTCGAGCAAACTCATGCCTCGATTTTGCCACGCCATCACATTATTAGGGTCAAATTCAATAGCACGGTCGTAGCTGTCAAGAGCTTCTTTATAATATCCTAGCTGTTTAAGAGCATTGCCTTTGTTGTTCCATGCCCAATAAGCATCTGGTTGCAACCACAAAGTGCGCTCAAAACTCTTCACTGCTTTTGCATACTGTCCCCAATCGCACAAGGTAATACCGCGATTATGCCAGATAGTAGCGGCATTTGGATTCAACTCTAAGGCACAGTCAAAGCTGTTAATTGCTTCAAGGTAGCGTTCTAACTTGCCTAACGCAATTCCCCGGTTGTGCCAAACCCAGCAACCATTCCATTGTAATTTCAGGCTTTGGTCAAAGCAAGCGATCGCATCTTCATGACGACCCAAGGAACCTAGAGCAAAGCCTTTCTGAGATAAGGCTTCCGGATAATCTGGTTTACACCTAAGAGCTTTGTCGAAACTCGCTATTGCTGCTTCAAACTTTGCTGCTTTATTCCGGCGTAATCCTTGTTGGAAAAAAAATTCCGCCTCCAGGTTGAGGGTCAATTTCATAAACTTTGGCATCCCGCTCTAGATATATTCCTTGATTATACTTTAGATATATTTTCTATTCTAGATGCCCAAAACAATAACATGGCTCAACAAAGAGATCCAGTAGCGGAAATACTAGGGATAGGGTTTTGTGTGTTTTGTCTTGATTTTCACTGTCTACGCGTGATCAGCGACTTGTATTCACTCCCATTGGACCGCGAGTCACACCAAGCTGATTTTGCAATTTTAACTCTCGCCAGAGTTGAGAGCCTGTGATCTCGCCCCGCAATAGTTGCTGATAGTGGTGTATTGTTTGCATCACTTTCTCCGGTGTCTCATTCACAAATTCGATACGGAAATTTCGTACACCAAACTCTATCAGGTGTTGTACGTATTCTGCTCCAGTTTGCGCTGTGCCATTAAACACAGTATTTCGACAGCCAACGTCAGCTTTGAGGATATGTTCTGTCCCCACTCTGTCCCGCAATTTCACAGAATGCTTTTCACAAGGGCGTCCGCAGTTGGTGTAGTCAGTTCCTTGAGATAGGAAGGCACAAAATACACAATGTTCCATATGGAACATGGGCATATGTTGATGAATTGTCACCTCAAACCACTGGGGTGGGCAACTTGTCAGCAGGTCTTGCAATTGGGTGATGTTCAAATCGTAAGACGCTGTCACCCGTTCCAAACCAAATTGATGTTTAAAGTAGTCTGCTGTTAAGGCATTGGCAACGTTGAGAGAGAAATCCCCAATGCAACGGTCATTAGCAAAAAACTGGAGTTGGTCATAGTTCCGCACCAAATAGCCATCTGCTTCGCAGGAACGGACTTGCTGCAAAATCCAGTTTTCTCCTGGTTTGGTAATTCTTGGAGGCGCAACCCAGATACTGGGAGATGAAGAGTCAGCAGAGAAGATTGAAGAGGAAGAAACATTTTCATTCTTCATTCTTCCATCTTCATTTTTTATCCTTCCATCTTCATTGTTCATCCTTCCATCTTCATTCTTTGACCGACGTACCATCCGGACTGCTTCGCGGTAAGCACGGGGGTCTTCAAATTCACAGTAGAGTGTTTCGATTCCCGCAGACAGTGCAGCTTGTAGTTGTTTTAAGTTTCGCACGAGTACAACGAGAGAGGGAGAGAGGGAGAGAGGGACAGACAGAGGGACAGAGGGGGAAGGAAGTAAGTCTTTTAGAGAAGCGCTTGAGTGTAATTGCCAGCGTTTAGGTTGGGAACGCAAATCTTCCAGCTGCGTCACAATTTCCCGCCGCATTCGGTTCAACTCACTCACGGGTACCATGACTGGGTCTTTGAGATGATTTGTCAAAGTTCCCAAACAGAAGGGAGTGTTGCCGAGACGACCAAACTGTTCTTGTAAACGTTCTGTGGTGAGGGGTTTGGTGTGCGCCTCTTCAAGGGGCATTGCAGATTCTACCTGGACAACATGACCTAGTTCGTCGCGGGCGATCGCCCCTAAGGATTGACCAACTTCTCCATAAACCTCTATGTGAATTGGACGCTGAAATTGCGGATTTTCTCCAGCAAAACTCTGACGCAATTGCTTATCAAGTTCTGGATCGCTAGTTTTCCAAACCTTGTCCCCTACGTGTATCCGTCGTAGGTTGAGGTCACGGCGACCAAAGGTTAGTGCAGCTTGTTTTCCTTTATGTTCCACCGCATAAATTCGACCACCTTCTTCCTGCGCTTCCGGATGACCGCAATCAAAAACAACACCGTCTCCAGGCTTAATTGGGGCTTGTAGCCGTACTATCACCTTTTCGTTACTGATGCGGGTGACTTCGCCCAAGTAAACTCCACGCTTTTTACCAAAGTGAGCATGAACCAGTTCCTGATTGTTAATTCCGCGAAACCAACCTGTGTACAGTCCGCGAGAAAACGCCATCTCCAAGTTGTAGCGTTCTTGTTCCGGCGCTTGTACAGACGAGAGGTGGGGCGTCTCTACATTTTTTAAATCCGCCATCACCTTATCCAGCGCTTGTCGATAAACCTGTGTAACATTTGCCACATACTCAGGCGTTTTCAAGCGACCTTCAATCTTGAGACAACTGACCCCTGCTTTCACCAATTCTGGCAGCACCTCTAACCCTGCCAAGTCTTGAGGGCTGAGCAGATATTTGCGATTCCCCAAATCTACAGCTTGACCATCAGATATTAATTCGTAGGGCATCCGGCAAGCTTGGGCACATTCGCCACGGTTGGCAGAACGCCCCCCTAGCGCTTCACTCGTCAAACATTGACCGGAATATGCCACGCACAAGGCACCGTGAACAAAGACCTCCAAAGGTAAAGACGTTTTATCCAACCTCTCTACACGCAGCTGGCGCTGAATTTTCTCGATTTCCTGAAGGGAGCATTCACGAGCAAGTACTACCAACTGACAACCCAAGGATTTGGCAAATTCCACCCCTGCGGCACTGGTGATGGTCATTTGCGTGGAAGCATGGATAGGAAAATCTGGCGACAAGTGACGGATAAGACGACAAATTCCTACGTCTTGGACAATCACCGCATCCACACCTGCGGCAATAATTGAGCGTAAATACTGCTCTGCCTCTCTGATTTCCTGCGGAAAAACAACTGTATTAAGGGTGACATAGCCCTTTACACCTCGACAGTGCAGAAATTGCATCAACTTGGGTAAGTCAGCCTCAGTGAAGTTTTGCGCCCGCATTCGCGCATTGAAGCGATCCAACCCAAAATATATAGAATCTGCCCCATTTTCCACAGCAGCTTTGGCACAGTCCCAATTACCTGCGGGGGCGAGTAATTCAGGGCGTTGAAAGGTGGGTAAGGTGAGTTGGGGGGTTGGTTTGCGATCAGCTTTCATCAACTTGGGGATGGATTAGAGAGCACCATTGCGATTCTATCGTTTGTGCTTATTGATGGTGGGGAGAAGGTGATCAAAATAAGCAGTTCTTGAGCAGGGGAGGAAGATTTTCATCGGTTTGTTTGCTACCCCTTTTTTTCTCAACTCTGGTTCTTTGATGCAAGATATAATACTCTCATATATTTATAGGCAATAGAAGTAGGCTAAAGTTCAACACTTGCCTACACAATTTACCAAGTCAAACTCTTGGCACAAAAAAGCGTGTATTTACTTCAACATTGAGAGTGGCTTTTCCGACCGAAAATCACTTTTTTAAACTTTTTTAACAAATCTAGAAAAGAAATCATTTCTGCATTGATTGGGGCGAAAAGTAGCGACGGTATAACTCATCTTGTTCAATGGGCGCTTGAAAAATAAGATGCGTTTACCCTGTAGCTTCCCCCTAGGAGGGTGAATACAAAGAATATCGATCATACAAACCGAAAAAAACTCGTAATTAGCTCAGAAATCGCACTCTTTCTCAGAGGCTTAATTATTGGCAAAGTCTTGACAATTCTGGTGATTGGCGGACTGTTTTGGCTGCTGGTACGACCACGCTTGTGGGTTAGCAGCAACACTATATCTAGTCAAAGTTCAAACACTGCCTCAATTGATACCTCAGGCTTTGGGACAGTTGCGAATATGCCAATCGGCTCATTCAAATACGGTGGCAGTACAGCCTGGGCAACCAGACGTTAATTGAGCGATCGCTGCCGGTCGAACCTGAAGAAATCCTCGCCAAAGACAAAAGCCCTGATAATGGTTCTTTGCTACCTTTGATTCCACTCAAAGAACACCAGACGTTAATTGAGCGATCGCTGCCCGTCGAACCTCAACAAGTCGTTGCCAAAGACAAGGGAATGGACTTGTCCTCACCCTTTAACACCGCTACCAGTTTCTGTAGGGACAATGTAGCGTTGTACAAACAGGAATAATAATAATACTGGAGCGATAGAAATGACTGAGCCTGCAGCTACCAAGCGCCAGTTCAAGGAAAATGTACCCGCCAGCTTCGCGACTCCTAAAGGAAGGGTGTATAAGTTTTCGTCTTGAATGACAATTAAGGGCCAAAGAAAGTCACTCCAAGAGCCGATAAATACGAAAATTGCCAGAGTGACAAGTGCTGGACCAATTGCTGGAAGCATGACGAACCACCATATGCCTAACTCCGAACAACCATCCATGCGTGCAGCTTCTTCCATCTCTTTGGGGACACTCATAAAAGCTTGTCGTAACAGAAAAATCCCAAAAGCAGAAGCCAAGCTAGGAAAAATCATTCCCAAATATGTATTTCTCAAACCCAACTGGACTGTCAAAATGTACAGCGGAATCATCACGATTTGGAAGGGAATCATAATCGTGGAAACAATCGCAATAAAAATCCAGTCTCTTCCAGGAAATGAAAGTCTTGCCAATGGGTAAGCAGCCAAAGCGCAAAAAATCAGATTCAGGCACACAGTTAGCACTGCTACGAAGGTACTGTTAAACAGGTATTGTCCAAAGGGGTTGGTTTGCCAAACATTGACAAAATTTTCGATGGTTGGTTGACTTGGCAACAACTGCGGGGGAAATTGAAAAATATTTTCTGTTGAGGATTTCAACGCTGTACTGATCAGCCAAAACAGGGGAAACAGCGTTACGAGTGCGACAGCCCCTAATAGTCCATAAGTCCATACCCGATTTTGGATTTTCAAATTAGTCATCTGCTTAAAATTCAATGATTTGTAGTGGGTTCAACCCAAATTCCGTACACACGCCCTGTAACGGTTTATCCCACGGTTCAACAGGTAATTCTGGCAAATAGGCAAATTCAAAGACAATGCCAATGGTAGGCTTGTTTGCCCATTCAGGAGAACTCAACATACGGTCATAATATCCCCCGCCATACCCCAAGCGATATCCTTGATAGTCGCAAGCAACACAGGGAATGAGAATTAAATCAACTTCATCAGGAGCTACAATTGGCGCATCAGGATGGGGTTCCGCAATTCCATAACTCCCAGTTATTACAGACTCTTCATGTGTCCAAATATGCCAAAAAAGCGATTGACCAACGCAGCGAGGAAAACCCCATCGGTGAGAGGTATCTGTAAATAATAGGCTTAAGTCTGGTTCTTGGCGAAAGCTAAAATAAGCAAGTATTGTTTTTGCTTGGTTAAACAGGGGAGAGGTTAAAAGGTGCGTGCAGATGCGATCGCTCTTTTGTTTCCACTCTGCCACAGACATTGAATGACGTGTTTTGAGCAGCGATTTGCGTAATTCTTTTTTCTCTAGTTGATTATCAACTTTCTCCACAGGTTTATTAAAAAAGCTTATTTCTTAGATGGCATTGTGCGTTCTCATTGTAAATTAGGTATCCAAGAAAAGGAGGATGCTTGGCTAAGGTTCATTTACGAAACGTCACGCTCGATAATTTCCGAGAATGCATCAGCTTGGAAGTGGACGAATCTCAAAAAGGGCTTGTGGCATCAAACGTGAAATCATTAGCTGAGGCTTACGTGAACCCGAATCTGTTTCCCCTAGCTATTTATGATGCCAAAGTTGCGGGTTGGGAACAGCCTCAGTTAGCAATGGTCGGCTTTACAATGTACGAAATCACGGCTGGAGTTGGTTTTATTCTTCGCCTCATGATTGACCACAAATATCAGGGGCAGGGCTACGGACGAGCGGCTATGCTAGAGGTGATAAGGCGTCTCAAGCTGCACCCAGAAGTTGAGTTAATCGCGACGAGCCATCAGACAGCTAACGAGGTAGCATCAAAACTTTACCGCAGCCTTGGATTTGTGGATTGGGACATTGAATGGGCTAGACAGCACAAATCTGAAATTTTCCTAAAATTAAACTTTTGAATCAATACCGTTCAGTTAAGGGGTATTCGTGACAATTTTATGCGTGTAGAGACGCTTCAACAACAAGATTCCCGACTTCTTTAAGAAGTCGGGAATCTGAGCCTTTCAGGTCAACTATGCGCCGTGCTGACGCCACCACTCAATCGTATTCTTCAACCCTTGCTTGAAGTCCACTTGAGCGGTGAAACCAAAAGCTTTCTTCGCCCGTTCCGTATCTAAACAACGACGAGGTTGACCGTTGGGTTTATCTGTTTCCCAAACAATTTCGCCATCAAACTGCATCAACTCACAGATAAAATTAATCAAGTCACGGATGGAGATTTCATAACCGGTTCCCAAGTTGACGGGTTCAGGGTCATTGTAAGACTGAGTACCCATGACAATACCTCGCGCTGCGTCTTCTGAATACAGAAACTCGCGGGTGGGACTACCATCACCCCAAACTGGGAGTTTCTTTTCTCCCTTTATCTGCGCTTCGTGAACTTTGCGAATCAGCGCTGGGATGACGTGAGAACTTCTGGGGTCAAAGTTATCTTCTGGTCCGTATAAATTCACGGGTAGCAAGTAAATGCCATTAAAGCCGTATTGCTGGCGGTAAGCCTGTAGTTGGACGAGAAGGGATTTTTTTGCAATTCCGTAAGGGGCGTTGGTTTCTTCTGGGTAGCCCTCCCACAGGTCATCTTCTTTGAATGGAACTGGGGTAAATTTGGGATAGGCGCAGATGGTGCCAACGCAGACAAATTTTTCTACGACCGCTTGATAGGATGCATGAATCAACTGGGTTCCCATCATTAAGTTGTCGTAGAACAATTCAGCCGGTTTCTCACGGTTCAAACCGATACCGCCGACGTGAGCTGCTAAGTGGATAATGATGTCTTGCTGATCTACTGCTCGTTGGCAATTTTCCAGGACACGCAGGTCGCAATCATGCGATCGCGGCACTGTAATTTTATCGCGATCCGCTCCAGCCTTACATAACTGGTCTATCACCTGACGCCCCAAAAAACCAGATCCACCAGTTACGAGAATTCTTTTGTTCTTCAGTTCTAAGGCGTTCATATTTTCTTCCTCGTTGGTGTATATCACAAGTGGAGTGCACCCAGTTCTTGCCGAATCATGGCATTATCCTGCAACAATGAAGCGACCTTACCATTTGGCGAAGTCAGTCCCAACGCTTGCAAGTCAGCTTCTACCATAATGGCTACCAGTTGCTTAAATGTTACTGATGGTTTCCAACCCAACTTTTGTTGTGCCTTACTAGAATCACCAATCAGCAAATCTACTTCAGCTGGACGAAGATAGCGATCGTCAAACTCCACATGATCTTCCCAATTGAGGTTCACATAACCAAACGCCAGTTCGAGAAACTCGCGCACGGAATGGGTTTCACCAGTAGCAATGACGTAATCATCCGGCTGCTCCTGCTGTAGCATTAACCACATTGCCTTAACGTAGTCTTTCGCATACCCCCAGTCCCGCTGGGCATCCAGATTACCCATGTAAACTTTTTTCTGTCTGCCAGCAACGATTCTGGCAACTGCCATTGTAATCTTACGCGTAACAAATGTTTCACCCCGCCGAGGCGATTCATGGTTAAAAAGTATGCCATTACACGCGAACATACCGTAAGACTCACGGTAATTTACTGTTTGCCAATGAGCGTAAACCTTAGCACAAGCATAAGGACTACGGGGATAAAACGGAGTTATTTCTTTCTGGGGAACTTCTTGTACTAAGCCATACATTTCTGAAGAACCTGCTTGGTAGAACCGCACCTGAATACCTGTGCGATGCCGATAGTCACGAATCGCTTCTAACAAACGCAGCGTTCCCATTCCGACTGAATCTACGGTGTATTCAGGAGAATCAAAGCTTACCCGTACATGGGATTGAGCCCCTAGGTTGTAAATTTCTACTGGCTGAACTTCCTCTAGAATGCGGCGCAGCGTGGTACCATCCGTCAAATCACCATAATGTAGAAATAAGCGCACTCCCTCTTTGTGAGGGTCTTCGTAAATGTGATCAATGCGATCGGTGTTGAAAGTGGATGTCCGGCGTATTATACCATGAACTTCATATCCTTGCTCTAGTAAAAACTCACTGAGATATGAACCATCTTGACCGGTAATACCAGTAATTAACGCTCGCTTCTTTTGCGTCATGCTTTATTATTCCTTGTCGTTACTGAATAGATCAATACAGGCGACCTGGTACAACCTAACAGGTAATTGCTCAATTTCCCACGGGAAAACTACGAGCCTCGCTTGTAGATCAGCGATGATATAAGTAAACCTGCTGATTTGTAAGTTTACAATCAGCCCCTCTTACCCTATCCAGGCTGTTTCATCTGATTCTGTAAAATTTTTTTATCTTTATCAAAACTTTATATAAATTGCGCAAATTTTAAAAATATCTTAAAATTAGAGAAAATGTAAGTGAGTAGTCAAATTGCCGGTGAGCGACAAATTCTCATTAAAAATTCGTAATTCATAATGACGACTTCAATTACGAATTACGAATTAGAAATCACGGGTTAACGATTACGAATTTAATTTGTAACGGTACCGACAGGATGTTAGTTACTATTGGCAAGTCCAGTTTTGAACTTTTTATTGCTTAGTATGCCCCATTATTTTTGGGCATAACGACAACACCAATAGTTTTAAAAACTATCCACCAATCCAACGCAAAATTTCTGAACTTGGCATAATACAGATCTATTTGAACCCGTCTAGGATAAGGGATATCATTGCGTCCAGAAACTTGCCACAATCCAGTAATTCCTGGTCGGATAGTTAAAATCTGATCTATGTGACAACCATACTTGGGTAGTTCTTCTGCTACTAAAGGTCGTGGACCGACAACACTCATGTCTCCTTTTAAAACATTCCAGAATTGAGGAAATTCATCCAAACTAGTAATTCGCAAAAAACGACCGATTTTCGTAATTCGCGGGTCGTGCTTGAGTTTAAAATTTGCCTCAAATTCTTGCTGCAAATGAGGAGATGTTTCCATCATTTGCACTAGGACTTCGTCGGCATTAGTTACCATTGTTCGGAATTTAATACAATTAAAGGGTTTGTAATTTTTACCAACCCGTTCCTGTATATAAAAAATCGGACCTTCTGAGCTTAAAGCAATCAGCAAGGCCAAAATTAAGTACACGGGAGAAAACAAAATTAGCACCAACAGCGAAAACACAATGTCGAATAGTCGCTTAGTAAACTCTCCGTTTAAAACCTGAAAAGACAAACCTTTGGTTTGAACTCTAGGCGTCTTTTTCTGCTGACCGCGTTTGAAGAAAGTACGCGAGCGTCTGTATGTTGCCGAGGCGTTTGTCTCCGAAACACCTGCCCTGGGGAGCGGTAATAGGGCAGCCACGTTTTTTCGACTTGGGCGTAAAGACGCTCTATGCGATTGCGCGGAACGCAATGCCCTAAAGGGCAATCGCCCGATCAACGGCAACCTTGCTTCAGTTGGTTGTGCCCGTCCTTGGGACAGGCGGACGCTGCTTTTAAAACAGCGGCCAGTACCGGGCGTACTACGCGATCGCTTCCCGGAGAGGAGTGAGCTCTGGGCAGTCATCATACTCCTTAACAATCCACACCACACATAGTCCCAATCTTAAAGCCAAAAGGAGGTGCTTCTGGGGTCAAATTTCCAAAAGCCTGCTAAACTTGACCATCATTCAGGTGATGGTCAAGTTTTGTGTACACTTATTTAAAAAGTCTAGGTAGCGCTGTGCAAAGATTTGCGGGGAAAATTGAGCGGCGTGCACTCGCGCACATTCAGGATTCAATTTTCCTTGATAAATTTCAAACTGTTTTATCGTGTCTACCAATGCCTCCTCTGTTTGCTCCTTGAAGAATAGACCTGTCCCTTGATCGCCATGTTCGCGTACATCTCGCACAGTTTCTAAAGCACCACCCGCACCGTAGGCGATCACCGGAGTGCCGCAAGCTTGCGCCTCCACCAAGGCAATGCCAAAATCTTCACAAGCTGCATATACAAAACCTTTGGCATTAGCCATATATTTTTTTACCATATCATTAGGTTGCCACCCGAGTATTTGTATATTCGATTTTGCTATCCTCCGGATTTTTTTCATCTCTGGTCCTGTCCCAATTACTACTAAAGGTAGTTGCAATTTATTAAAAGCCCTGACTATTAAACATACTTGTTTGTAACTGACCAACCGGGAAACGGTTAGATAATAGTCTTCTTTTTGAGGTACAAATGGAAAACTCTCGATATTAACTGGCGGGTAAATGACTGTTGCTTCTCTTCGATAGCAGCGCCAAATACGACGAGCAGTATGCTTTGAGTTAGCAATAAAGTAATCAACTCGATTTGCTGTCAATACATCCCACTGACGCAGACGATGCAGTACATACCGCGTCATCCAACCAGCTAAACCGCTTCCCAGTTTGCTTTGCCTCAGATAATCAAAAGT
Source organism: Scytonema sp. HK-05 (assembly GCF_963872035.1). NCBI lineage: Bacteria > Bacillati > Cyanobacteriota > Cyanophyceae > Nostocales > Scytonemataceae > Scytonema > Scytonema sp. HK-05. The sequence goes on along the minus strand of NZ_CAWMYC010000116.1, from coordinate 25,270 downwards.
CATGTCCCAGGCGTAGCGCATGGGGCTGTGACAGTAGCAAATATGTAACTGTTCAGGAGTGGTTAGGATTCCTTTAGCAACAGCGTGGGATGAAGACAAGATGACGTCATATGCCCGTAAATCTAGTTGTTCGATTGCCAATGGCAACAAAGGTAAGTATTTTTGTACGCCATTACGGGCGAAAGGAAAGTGCTGAAGAAACGTTGTGCCAATCTTCTGCTGATATAAGTAACTTTCTGGGTTACTTGATTCAAAGTCGATGAGGGCGAACAAATCAGCATCGATGTGGTTGAGAATTTCTCGCACAACGAGCTCTGAACCACCAGTGGCTTTAGGTGTCAGCCATTCATGAACAAGGGCACATTTCAAGGACACAGCTAACTGTAGTTGGTAGAGAACACGCAAGGCGGGAGTTAGAGGTTTGTTGACTGAAAGTTTCCCACTGAATGAATGGGCAACGCCCCACTTTTAACGGAAGACGTAATCCTTTTTAAAGAGGTTCCAAGGAAATGCCGCAACCTGATAACCTCAAAGTGGGGACTGAATACTAGGTCTTGGGTAGTAAGTACTGGGTATTGATTCCAGTTGCTACTCACCACCATTACAGTCCCTAGCCCCTTGATAAGGCAACTTTAAGATTGGGAATTTATGCGAATTCTAATTGTGGGTGGCACGCGGTTTATTGGTGTCTACCTAACTAAACTCCTGGTAGAACAAGGACATGAAGTGGTACTGTTTAATCGTGGAAATCATCCTACACCCGTTGAAGGGGTAGGACAAATTATAGGCGATCGCACTGATGCTGCCCAGTTAAAAGAAAAATTATCATCAATAAATTTTGATGCCATTTTTGATAACAATGGACGGGAACTTACTGATACTCAACCATTGGCAGAAATTTTTCAAGACCGCGTACAACATTTTGTGTACATGAGTTCTGCTGGGGTGTATCTCAAATCAGACCAAATGCCTCATGTGGAAGGCGATGCTATCGATCCAAAAAGTCGCCACTTAGGTAAGCATGAAACCGAAGCCTACTTAACCCAACAGAAATTGCCCTTCACCTCAATTCGTCCCACCTACATTTACGGTCCGTTGAACTATAACGATTTGGAAGCCTGGTTTTTTGACAGAATTGTACGTAATCGTCCCGTTCCGATTCCAGGTCATGGCTTGCACATCACGCAACTTGGTCATGTAAAAGACTTAGCAAGGGCAATGTCGCAAGTTTTGGGCAATTCTACGGCGGTTAGACAAATTTACAACGTGTCCGGCGATCGCTTCGTCACTTTTGATGGTTTAGCCCGCGCCTGTGCTGTGGCTGCTGGCAAATCTCCTGATGAAATAAAAATTGTGCATTACGACCCGAAAAAATTTGATTTCGGCAAGCGTAAAGCTTTTCCCCTGCGGGCGCAACACTTCTTTGCTTCAGTGGATAAAGCGAAAACAGAATTAAATTGGCAACCCGAGTATGACCTGATTTCTGGTTTAAAAGACTCGTTAGAAAATGACTATCTTGCCTCTGGGCGGGATAAAGCCGAAGTTGATTTTTCAGTCGATGACGAGATTTTGCAAGCTAACAGCTAATTGTTGACGCTTGACAGTTAACTGTCTCCGTACTAGCACGACTTCTTTGGTTAAAAGTAAAAAGCCAAAACTCAGATTTTGCACCCAACAAGAGCCTCTGGCTCTAATATCAAAGTTACCAGGTTCAACCTGGTAACGAGGGTTTGGAGCCTCTGACGACTCACTGTTGCAACTCGAGGCTTGATCTCAGAAAAGGCAATTAATAATCTTGACAAATTGCGGATTTGAATTTGTGCAAATGGAAGTAGGCGCTCGCCCGTTGCGGTGCTGGTGTAAATTGTGAGTGGGCAAACGGTCGCACATTTTAACTCGCACTTGGAACGATTTTGCTGATATGAGTTCACCTAACTACCACCTCGATAACGTTTTAGCGGCGCGTGCCCGTCTGGGTGAAGGTCCAACTTGGGATTCAACCGATAAGCTGCTTTACTGGGTGGATATCTATAACCACAGGGTTAACCAATTCAATCCTGCCACTGGACAAAACTTGTTTTTTGATGTCAAGGACGTGGTCGGTTGTATTGCCGTAGCAGGTGCAAATCGCTTGATTATGGGACAGCGCGATCGCCTGGCATTTCTCAATACACAAACAGGTGAGGTAACGCCGATCATCGAGGTGGAAGCAGGTATGCCGGAGAATCGCTTTAACGATGGCAAATGTGATCCTCAAGGTCGTTTCTGGTTTGGTTCGATGTGTCCTAATAAAAGTCAGGGTAGCCTTTATCGCTATGACCCTGATGGTTCATTGCATATGATGGAAACGGGACTGACTATTTCTAATGGTTTGGGTTGGAGTCCTGACGAAAAGACATTTTACCTGACGGATTCTGCCCACCAAAAAATTTATGCTTATGACTTTGATGCAGCCACAGGCAATATTAGCGATCGCCGGATTTTTGTAGATTTAACTGGTGAGTCTTTTTATCCCGATGGGCTGACTATAGATAGTGAAGGATATATCTGGTCTGCCATGTGGGATGGTTGGTGTGTGATTCGCTTTCACCCCAAAGGTGAGGAGATATTGCGGATACAATTACCCGTGCAGCGCCCCACGAGTTGCACCTTTGGTGGTGAAGATTTGCAGACACTTTACATCACTACTGCCTCAGTCGGACTGAGTGAAGAGGAGATCCAAAAGAGTTTCTACTCTGGTGATTTGTTTGCTCTCCAGACCGATATTGCTGGATTGCCCACATATGATTTTCTGGGCTAGAACAGCAATATAGCACTTCTCGTTTGGATGAAGTAATTATTTATTTGTGTCGCATAAGTGTTCCATAAGTGGTTGATTCTTTCTTTGGTGTCCCTTACCCAATGTTAAATTTTTTCTTCTTTTGGGGTAGTCATGTTATCTTTTTCGGGCAAAAGATAAATTGCCCCAGAAATTAAAGTGAGGATCACAGAAATCCAGAAGGCAATCACAGAAGGTAATTGCCACGCTTGAGGTAATGGTGCAATCAAAAGTGCGATCGCCACAATTTGACTCACAGTTTTGAGCTTACCCCAAATATTTGCTCCCGTAATCTTAGGTTGACTGACGCGCCAACCTGCGATCGCTAACTCCCGCGCCAAAATCAGAAACACTCCCCAAGCAGGAATTTGCCCTAGTTCTATTAAAACCAGTAACGGCGCAAGCACCAGTAATTTATCAACTAAAGGGTCAAGAAACTTACCCAAGTCGGTGATTTGGTTAAGTTTCCGTGCTAAATAGCCATCTAACCAATCCGTCAGCGAGGCGATGAGAAAAATTGTTAAACAAATCCACCTAGCTTCGGGTGTTGGGTTGTGTAAACCATACAGCAGAAATGGTATTCCCAAAAGGCGAGAGAAGGTAATCCAGTTAGGTAAAGTCATAAGCAATTCAAAATTCGCAAAATGAGAAATTAGAAAACCCAATGCTGATAATGCGTCTAGTTGCTAACTATAGGTGTAAGAGGTTAGGAACAGGGGGACAAGGGAGGACAAGGAAGCCTTCTTTAACCAACTACTTATGACCACACCTCTTGACTAATGACTAATGAGAAGATGTACAGACGCGCTGTTTGAAGCGTCTCTACAAATGACTAATTCCAAAAAATAGCATGACACAACAAACGGATTCTGGAGTGAGAATAGAACGCGATTCGATGGGCGATCGCCAACTACCTAGTACTGCTTACTACGGTATTCAAACGCTGCGGGCAACAGAAAATTTCCCCATTAGCCGCATTAAGCCTTTACCTACTTACGTAGACGCTGGCATAATTATTAAAAAAGCTACAGCAATAGTCAATGGTGAACTGGGCTGTATCCCCCAAGATATTAGTCAGGCTATTGTACAAGCTGCAGATGAAGTGCTTGCTGGCAAGTTTCGCGACCAATTTGTGGTAGATGTCTATCAAGCTGGTGCTGGGACTTCCCATCACATGAATGTCAACGAAGTCCTGGCAAATCGCGCTTTAGAAATTCTCGGCGAAGAAAAAGGCAATTACAAGCGCGTGAGTCCCAACGACCACGTTAACTATGGGCAGTCTACCAATGATGTGATTCCGACAGCAATTCGTATTGGTGGCTTATTGGCATTATCAAGAACGCTACACCCAGCTTTAGAAAAGGCAATAGCAGCACTGGAAGAAAAAGCCGAAGAATTCAAAGATATCGTTAGATCAGGCAGAACCCATATGCAAGATGCCGTACCCGTGCGTTTGGGTGAGAATTTCCGCGCTTGGGCGTACATCCTCACAGAACACCAAAACCGCATCTACACAGCCTCTTCTGACTTAATGGTGCTGGGTTTGGGAGGGAGTGCAGCGGGTACGGGGTTAAACACCCATCCCCAGTATCGGGTGCGTGTGGTAAAAACTATATCAGATTTAATTAATTTCCCTCTAGAACCCGCACCCCATCTTATGGCAGCAATGCAGAGTATGGCACCGTTTGTTAATGTTTCCGGTGCTTTACGCAACTTAGCTCAAGACTTAGTCAAAATATCTCATGACTTGCGTCTGATGGATTCGGGACCAAAAACTGGCTTAAAAGAAATTCAACTACCGCCAGTACAACCAGGTTCCTCGATTATGCCAGGGAAGTACAACCCAGTGATGGCAGAGATGACATCAATGGTATGCTTTCAGGTGATGGGTTACGATAGTGCGATCGCCCTTGCCGCACAAGCAGGACAACTAGAACTGAATGTGATGATGCCCCTGATTGCCTATAACCTGATTCACAGTATCGAAATTCTGGGCAATACCATTGCTGCACTCACCGAACGCTGTATTAAGGGAATTACCGCCAACCAGGAACGTTGTTTGGCATATGCTGAAGGCAGTTTAGCTTTAGTAACGGCATTAAATCCCCACATTGGTTATTTGAATGCGGCTGCTGTCGCCAAAGAATCTTTGGAAACTGGCAAGTCTCTACGGCAGATTGTCTTGGAACGCGGACTCATGAGTGAAGCAGAATTAGCCAAAGTGTTAGACCTGGAACAAATGAGTGCGATTTTGCCTCTAAGTATAGACGACGGCATATCGGATTAAAGAACAAAGAAGGAAGATATAAGAAAGAATTCTTCCTTCTTTATTTTTCTTCTTTGTTCTTTACTTAATCATGCAAACCCAAACACCGTCTGTCAGTCTTATTCGCGCTACTTCTTACGAACAGGAAGCACTCCGGGAATCTTTAGAAACGCTGCTGGAACCTTTGGGAGGAATGGCGGCGTTTGTGAAACCAGGAAACCGCGTCTTACTCAAACCAAATCTGCTGACAGGCGCACGTCCTGGCAAAGAGTGTACGACTCGCCCAGAACTCGTTTACGCGATCGCCCAGATGGTAATGCAAGCAGGCGGAAAGCCATTTTTGGGGGATAGTCCTGCTTTTGGTAGTGCCAAGGGAGTTGCAGTGGCAAATGGTTATCTGCCTATTTTAGAAGAACTCAATCTCCCGATTATCGAATTTCACGGTCAGCGTTACGAAACAGTCAACGAAGGCTTTAACCATCTGCTGCTGTGCAAAGAGGCGATGGAGGCGGATATGGTGATTAACTTGCCCAAGGTGAAATCCCATGCCCAACTGGTGCTAACCTTGGGGGTAAAAAACCTATTTGGTTGCGTTCCAGGCAAGATGAAAGCTTGGTGGCACATGGAAGCAGGAAAAGACGCGAACCGATTTGGTGAGATGTTGGTGGAAACCGCCAGGGCAATTGATCCCGACTTAACCATAACAGACGGGATCATTGGTCATGAAGGCAATGGTCCCAGTGGCGGTGAACCTCGTCCACTCGGTGTTTTGGCAGCATCATCAGATGTTTTTGCCTTGGATCGGGCAATGGTGGAAATCCTCAATGTTCCACCAGAACAAGTACCCACCGTGGCTGCATCAATGCGGTTGGGGTTAGTTGGTGAATTGGACGCCATCCACTTTCCTCACCTGCATCCCGACTTACTAAAAATTGATGATTGGCGGCTACCAGACAAGTTCCTACCCATCGATTTTGGAATGCCCCGCGTGATTAAGTCTACGTTCAAACATCTTTACATAAGATTTATTAAAGAACGCATGAGTGCATATGCCAGGCGATAGTTGCACTCAGCGCCTCATGCTAGCAACAAGTGCAAACTCTGTTACAACAATTTTAAAATTGGCACAGTAAGCTATAAATACCCTCCGATTGCTTAACCAGACCGCCCTAATTAAGTGGCGGTTTTTTTCATGAGTTATTAATCATGAGTCATTGGTGATTAGAGTCAAAGCACATTTAAATGACATATATTTGGGTGTGGAGTCATTCTCTAGACGTAGGGCGTGGGGTGCACGGGAAATCATCAATTCTGACTACCTTCTACACCCTACTCTTGACCCATCAATGTTTGTGTGACGAACTATCAAATTTATTCATCTATAGTTAAAAATATTTTTTAGGTGCTATTACTGACAAATAGTTAATATGATCGCTCATTTATCTGTACTTATTCTGTGTGGACCTGCAGTCAAAAAACTCATTAATAGCCTCAGAATCCCAAAGTCTAAAAGATTTTAAGTATATTTACTTAAAATCTTTTCACTCTACGTATGCTTACAGAGTGATTATTCGGTAGGCATTTAAGGTATTAAACAACCAATAATGGTAGCAAAACTTGCTTCATCTACGAGTTTGGGGATGTTGAAATGGGGGGAGGAAATATGACCTACCTCTAATTCCACAACGAATATAATCAAAAGTAATTAAGTGTAAACTTTAACTAAATAGTTTTAAAAAATACGTAGAATTATCATGAAATTGCATAGTAAAGCAGCTTGGGAAATTAATTAAAAAGTGAAAAATAAAATGTTTCATGCCAACTTTTTATCAAGTGTAGGATGTATAAAAAAAATAATATAGTTGACTGTAAAAATGATTGAGATTATTTATTAATAAACAGTATCAGCTAAAAAAATAGCTAAAATAGTAGCAAGACTCTTTTAAAGAGAGCCAAACTAAAATTCAGGGAACGAAATTCGATTTTCTATGCATTCAAATACCCAATCTGCCAACTCTGCTGATACATATTCCCATAGATTGGCAGAGATTGTGGGAACTGCAATCGGTCTTTTAACTCTGACGCTACCCTTGTTTGTGATTGGGCACTACTCTTCAAGCAGTGTTCAGAATGACCAGCTACCCATTACATATAATGTAAAAACAAATGCAGATTAAATAAAAGTTGAAAAGATGAACTCTCAGCAAGGAAAGTATTGAAAGCAAAAACAGAAAACAGAATTTTCAGCCAAAGAGCTTGTAGAGAGATAATCAGGAATAATCCAATGTGAGATTTTGTTTTGCGTTAAAAGTAGGACTTTACATCAAGTAGAGTTGCATTCGTGTTAATTAATTCGGGAAAAATAAACACATAAAAAGGAAAACAAGGGAAATAAGAGACAAAAATCCGAGCAGGAGTTGTGTCATTATCTTTTTCTCTTGTTTTCTCATTTTTTTGCGTCCTTGGCGACGAAACAATGGACACTTTGCTTTCGTCAGGGGAAATCCTCCTCTCGCGATACGGTTGGGAGAAGACTTGCTCCCCCCAAGGCTGCTTAAATCAGTTATCAGTTATCAGTCCTGAGTCCTGACGGCGTATGGTGGGGGATGCGCTCACCGCCACCAACGCTCTCTGGTGCTCTTGGTGGGGGACTTAAACCCAAGGATTTAACTGATAACTGTTTACTGTTCACTGTTAAAAAGGGGGGGGCTAATTCCGATAAGTGTCAACTTAACGTTCAAAAAATGCAATAATGTAGGGCGTTTGTATAAGTTTTACATAGCAGCAGCCCATCTTAGCCTAAAATTCTACACGGGGAGCTAAGCATGGAGCTACCATAATTCACTGTTATCTGAGGAGTTTTGTTGTGGACTTATCCCGTATTCCTGCCCAACCTAAACCAGGTCTGATTAACGTTCTGATTGAAATTCCAGGCGGGAGTAAAAACAAATACGAATTCGACAAAGAACTGCAAGCTTTTGCCCTAGACCGAGTACTTTACTCGTCAGTACAATACCCATATGACTACGGCTTTGTACCCAACACCTTGGCGGATGATGGCGATCCATTGGATGGTATGGTAATTATCGATGAGCCAACCTTCCCAGGATGTGTCATAGCAGCAAGACCAATCGGTATGCTAGAGATGATAGACGGTGGCGATCGCGATGAGAAAATCCTTTGCGTTCCTGACAAAGACCCGCGTTACGCTGCGGTCAAATCTTTGAAAGACCTTGCACCACACCGACTAGAAGAAATAGCCGAATTTTTCCGCACATATAAAAATTTAGAGAAAAAGGTGACGGAGATTCGTGGGTGGCAAGATGTTGATCAAGTCTTACCTTTAGTAGAAAAGTGCGTTAAAGCTGGTCGCGAAAAAACGACCTGAAACCTTTCCACGTTCCTAAAGCCAGTAAACAGTGAACACTGAACCAGCACCTACGGTGGCTTTCCCGCCGTAGGTGCTGGTGTGCCTCCGCACATGAGGAACTGCGAATTGCGCTGCTGTTGCCTGCCGTAAGCGCAAGCGCACACTACGTGTTGGCACAAGCCTCCTTTAGGACTTACGGCGATAGCCGTGGCCGTACCCACTGGGCATAGGACATACCCGAAGGGTAATGAGTTAATTATTGTCTAGACTGGTATCTAATAACTGATAACTGATAACTGAAACTCAATGCAGCGCACGCTTCTTTTGGCAAAAATTCACAACTGCACGCTCACAGGGGCAAACATCAACTATGTAGGAAGCATCAGCGTAGACCAAGTTTTATTGGATAAAGCGGGTATCTTACCTTACGAGCAAGTGCAAGTAGTGAATGTTACTAATGGTGAGCGCTTCATCACTTATGCGATCCCGGCGGCAGCTGATTCAGGAGCAATTGAACTGAATGGAGCAGCAGCACGTTTAGGCATTATTGGCGATCGCTTGATTATAATGTCTTACGGGCAGTTCACTTTGGAAGAGTTAAAAACATACTCTCCCACAGTAGTCATTGTAAACGACAGAAATCGACTGTTGGAAGTGCGACGCTACGATGACCTGCTTAGTCAGACTTAGTTTCGAGCAAAGATGTCAAATTTTGAGCTGTCGCCTTCCCATAACCACGTAATTTCAAAGCAACCCCTACAGCATCTATGCCCGGGGTGGGAATTTGTAGTGCAATTTTGGGGTGTGCGGGGTTTAATTGCCACACCTGGCAGCCCCACCAGCCGATATGGTGGCAATACTGCTTGTGTAGAAATGCAGGTAGCCGGTAAACATTTGATTTTTGATGGGGGTACTGGTTTACGCGTACTTGGCAAAAGTTGCCTGCACCTGCAACCGCCGTTAGAAGCCCATTTATTTTTTACCAACTCCCAATCAAATCGTATCCAAGGATTTCCCTTTTTTGGCCCGGCATTTGTGAGCGAAAATTGCCTCCACATTTACGGGACAGCCGCCTTAAATGGAGCCTCGATCAAACAATGCCTGTGTGATCAAATGCTCCAGCCGCACTTCCCTTACCCTTTGCAGATCATGCAATCTGACTTGCACTTCCATAATTTGACATCAGGTAAGGCGGTGAAGATAGATGATGTTACCATTACAACGGCAATCATTAATCACCATCAAAAATCAGTTGGCTATCGAGTCACTTGGAAAGAGTACAGTGTTGCCTATGTCACAGATTTGCCTAAAAGTCCAAATGAAGTGGATCGAGGACGCATAGCACAGCTCACAAAAGGTGTTGATTTGCTGATTGCTAATGCAACTTACGCTCCTCCAGCAGCACGTAATCATCATGAACCTGACTTTCACTGGGATACTGCTGTGGATTTGGCTAAAACTGCTGAAGTGAAATGGTTAATCATCTCTCATCATCATCCAGATGACAATGATGATTTTCTCGATCAAGTTCAGTTAGAAATCCAATCTATCTTTCCTAAAGGATTACTAGCCCAAGAAGGTTTAGTTTTCCCTGTTCTTTAATTCATTGTTAGTTGTTAATAGTTAATGATTTATAATGAATAATAAATAATAGCTTATAGATATTAACTAATTCTGAAACCGCCTTCACTAATTGAGTTGGTGGTTGCAGTTTTTTAACTACCACAGCACAATGTAGGGCTACTATAGCAAGGATTTCAGCATCTGCAAAGAAGTTGCTTCAAAAACGCTTATTTCATAGAATTTGTAGCTTCAAATTGTATTTGATAATAGTACACAGTTTATAATAACTTTACTATATTTGACCCTAGTTGCGCAAGTGAAATCACGTTTTCTATGTTATCTTTAAAAAAGTGAGAATTATTTTCGGCTGTGTGACTAGTATTATAGTCGTCTCTCCGAATCTAAATCTCTACACCCCTGATTCTGGAGAGGTTCTATGTCAATTTTTGTCGGCAATCTATCTTATGATGTAGAAGAACAAGACCTCAAAGAGGTCTTTTTAGAATATGGAACTGTTAAGAGAGTTCAAGTAGCAACAGACCGGGAAACTGGTCAAAAGAGAGGTTTTGCCTTTGTAGAAATGGGAACAGAGGCTGAAGAAGCAGCGGCGATTGATGCCCTAGATGGCGCTGAATGGATGGGTCGGAACCTCAAAGTTAATAAAGCTAAGCCCAAGACCGAAGGAGGTTCGGGTGGTAATAGACGGGGCGGAAATAATAGAGGAGGAGGAGGAGGAGGATACTCTCGTGGTGGACGCTACTAAGCTTTGAGATAAGTTATGTACTTTGAGAAGGAGCCAGGTTTTTTGGGTTATCAGACTAGCCCCTCGCTATTATTCGTGGAGAAGGAGACTGGCTATACCCTGCCTGGCTCCTTCTCCAATTGTTTTATAAGGATGCTCCCGCTCTTCAACCTTGTGCATGGGTGCCCAAGGATGAAAGCGCCAGGAAAGTGCCTTTAGGGTTGGGTCAAATATGCAATCTTATTTTCCATCAGACTCAGATTTAAAAATCCTACCCGTGGACTGCACCGAAAGTAGACGCAAGGGAACAACCGCCACGGAGATATCACTACACCCTTCTGGTGAGACAGCGCTCTTGGTAGGGTTTCCCGACCCAGGCGACTGCGTTCTCCTTTGGCGTACCGTAGGCATACCTGAAGGGTTGGGTAAAAACGAGCGAAAAATCTGCACTCGGACGTAAGATGCCGTATGAAAGATTGTGATTTTTGTATACCAGTACTTTCGGGGCGATTTTTCCGTCAAGGTCGTGGACTTCTTACCAGTTAACTCGTAATGAGGCCCCGCAGTTTTTCAGTACGCGCGATGAAACGGTAAATGTGGTGAGCCGCTTAACCTGAGCAATCAGGATATTAAGATAGCGATATCTTAAGAATTCCCCCTGCTGTCTTCACCGGCAGTGTCAACCTAGACTAAAGGATTTAACTTTCGGGTCGCAAGAGCAGAGAAAGAGTCTGCCCTTTTTGCTCACGAGTTACTATATTATTTGTACCCAAATACCAATTAACTCAATTTAGTAGGAGAGAGAATGACCCAAATAGTTGTGGGCGAAAATGAAGGAATTGAGTCAGCCTTACGTCGATTTAAGCGACAAGTTTCCAAGGCGGGAATTTTTCCAGATTTAAAGAAACATCGTCACTTTGAAACACCTCTGCAAAAACTTAAGCGTAAAGCAGTCGCCAGATCAAAGCAGCGTAAGAGCCGTTTCCGCTAATCAAAACAACTGAAAGCTTGTGTGTTTTGTTCTGATGGCTTCGGTGAGGTTTGTCATGTTGACATTAACCAAGCAAAAGTCATGTGAGCGCAATGCCATCAGGAAGATGAACCTCTTAGACGGGCTGAAACACTGTGGAAACTGAATTGACTGCCCCAGAAAGTTCTTGTAGTTTCTGAGCAATCACACCACGAGTTAACAATTCCTCTACCTTGGCTATACCCTCACGCATATCTGAACAAATTCCACAACGCCAGAGGTAAAACCCTCCATTCCACAAGGCTGTTTGCATAAGTTCGGAGGGTTTGCCATCCAATACCCCTTGCATATCCGCAATTAATTCTTCAGTGGTAGCGAGGGGTACATTCTTCGTCGTAAAGCCATAATCACGAGGGCTTAGGTGTAAGCGTTCTATCGGTATAATCCCTGTGTCATCTGGCTTAGGAGTTGTTGCTAAGCCGATGATAGCAGTGCGATCGCGTGGTAAGTCGCAGCTACCCTCCAGCCCCTTCACCGTTGTAAACTTCGTCACTCCTCGCAATCCTAAGGTGGTTTGGAACAAGGTTTCCGTGGGAGGATGAACAAACCCAGTGATGATGTGAGCATCCCCCGCATAAGGACACCAAATGAGTTCCATTGTTGCCAAAGGCGGACGCTTGCCTAGTTGGTCACGATACTCCCATAGACTATTTGTTAGGGGAAAATGCTTAGGAGTATAAACAAGGCAAATTCCAGTCTTTTCAAGCACCTGCTGGGTTTTATCCAGCGACAGCCCAGTCCAATCAACTCCTAACCCTTGCCAAATATCTACCAGTGGTACTCCGTATTTTGTGGGCAAACAATCTCCACCATGCATAACCACTGGTTGTCCACTTGCTGCTAGAACCAAAGCCGTTATCGGGCTAATGGGTGCAGTGCGAGTTCTGCCATCATAAGGTATGCCTAAAACTATTACTGGTTTTTCGGAGGAGACTCGTTGCAGTGAGGGTCCTAGTTCATCATATGCATCCAGCATTCCTGCTAACTCATCTGCTGTAGGACGTTTGATGCGGTGAGCAATTAAAAAAGCCCCGATTTGGGCTGGTGTCGCTTCTCCTAGCAACATCATCTTGGTCGCTGTGGCGGCTTCAGCACGAGTTAAGTTCTGTGCAGTATGCTCCCCACCACCTACCTTTTTCAGTAAATCCCTAAATACTTTGCTCATATTTTTATTTTTTGTCTTTTGTCAAAAGTTTATTATTTGTAACAAATGAAAAATGACAAATGACTAATAACTAACAACTGCTAACAAGCCGACGGTGCAACAGAGCCAAATAGTGGTGGTACATTGTCCTTAACCAAGTGCCAAAAGTGCTTAATTGGAGGAATTTGAAGTCGGTCTTGAGTCGTGACCATAACCACCTGTCGAGTCAAACTAGAACTGTCGGCTAAAGAACTATGACTGTTGCACGCTAAGGGACGAACGGCAAGGCTAGGGTCAATACGTGCTTCGACTAATGCGGAATACGGCAGCATGGCTATGAGTTCTCCTTGGCGCACGACTCCCCGGAAAGCATCCAGGGTATTGACTTCTAAAGCTGCTTGTAGTGTGGCTTCTAAGCGATCAAATTTATCTTGTACCAGGCGTTGCATCCCATAACCATCCTTAAACACCACTTGCGGATAACGAATCAGCTCCGACCAAGGGATGCGTTCATATTGCGCTAGCGGGTGATTGTTCGCGACTAAAACTTCTATCGGTTCATCATACAGTACTTCTACCACCATTTCTTTACCAGCGGTTAAGAACCGATTATTCATGACTATTGCCAGATCTACTAGTCCATCTTTGAGGACTTTTAATGCGCGATCGCTACCTAATGAGGTCACGCGCAATTGTATATCTGGATAATTATGACAAAATTTTTGCAAAACTGGTGGCAGATAATAAGCACATAACGAGTGAATTGCTGCTACACAAAGTTCTGGCTGTTTTCCTGCCAATAGATCAGCTATTTCCTGCGTAGCACTGTGCCACTCTTGGCAAATTTTACGGGCGCGAGGTAGCAACCGTTCACCTGCCAATGTCAACTTTGCTTGACTTGTTCTGTGGAACAATTCCAACCCCAAATCTTCTTCCATTGCCTGGATTTGGCGACTGATAGTCGATTGAGTCACACCACATTTTCTTGCTGCCCCCTGAAAGCTGCCGGTTTCTGCGATCGCCAGAAAGGCTTGCAACTGCTCTAATCGCATGTTGATGTAGCCTGAATTACACTTATGCTTTCATTAAGTTAACTTAGTTCCCGGCGTAAATTAGTACTGTTTGTTACCGCTCAATGTTTGCCAAGAAATTTTTTTACTCACTTGATTGGGTTTCAGAATCTAGTTTCTTGATTGCAGCGCTGGCGTGTAGTCTGACTTGAACATCGTTATCTGTTAACATCTCGGTTAATGCACTCATTGCCTGCATTTTCCCTAACTGCCCTAAAGATAAGGCGATCGCACTTTTTATGCTAGCAATTTCAACTCCTGGATGGTTGTCTTGCAACATTCCCAGCAAAATTTCTGCGGCTTTGTCGGTTAAAGAACCACTCACTCGCCCCAAAACGGTAACAATTTCCTGCCATACAACGGCTGTTTGTAGTTGAGCAAGTGCTGTTTGTAGATACTCTAAGCCGGATAGTGTCCCCACCCAACTTAAAGCGCGGATAGTTTCTAGTTGCAGCTTTCTCGGTGTATTTGGCGATATTAAAACCTGAAATAATGCTTGTGCCGCAGCGTCACAACCCATTCTAGAAAGGGCAACCACGGCGGCACAACAAACCTCTTGGTCAATGTCATAAAGCCTCGGTTGCAGTTTTGCCACCAAATCGAATGTTTCGCGTAACTCAGGGCGAAAACCTAAACCAAGCACTGCTTCCCGCCTCACTGGGGCGGCGACATCTTTCAAAGCATTGAGAAGCACTGTTTGCACGCGATGATCGTGGAAGCTGCTGAGTGCTTCAATCGCCACAACGCGTACAGCTACTTGTGGATCTTGCACGACGCTCAACAAAGGTGTGATAGTTTCTTTTTGTCGGATCAAGGAAAGCATTTGAGTTGCTAACAACCGTGTCTGTTCCTCTGCTAAAAGTTCCGTTAAGGGGGCGATCGCAACACTACCCATTTGCCCTAGGGCAGCCGCTGCTATTTCCTTGAGTTCGTCACTTTCATTGGTTTTCAGTAATTCCACCAAAGGTGGGATGGCATCTAGGTTTTTCAAATCCCCCAAGATTCGTGCTGCATGAGTGCGCAACTCTTCATCTGCGTCTTCATCTTTCAAAATATCTATCAATCGGGGGATGGCAATACTGTTAAGGCGAACTATCACCTTAGCAATCTCCCAGCGTTCCTGAAAATCGCCTGTTTCTAAAACTGAGAGTGCTAATTCCAGCAGATGTTCACGATTGTTCAATATCTCTGGATGTTCTAAATGCTCTCTCTGAATCAACTGTTGCAAGCATTGAATCAGCGATGACCAGTCACACACATTGTATGCTGCTTGCGCCTGCACCAAAAGCTGGTTGATGTTATCCACAATTGACAAAATCCCCCGCTAGATTTACGAAGCTATCAGCTTTTGTCCTATGTTCTTCCAGAATAAATGACTAGAGACTCATGACTAATACCGAATTTTCCTCTGTCTTGACTGTGTAAGTTGCTAACGGTGTTGTAGCTGGATCTTTTTGCACCTTACCATCATTTCCAAATTCCGAGCCATGACAGGGAGAGGAAAATTTTTTTGCATCATCTTTCCATTCCACCGTGCAACCCGCATGAGTACAAGTAGGGTTGGGAACTGCCATTTCAAATGTTCTTCCGGTTGAAATGAAGTGCAAGCCCAGTTAATAAAGGGCTTTCCGTCCGTTGTGCGCTTATTATTATGCAAAAAATGTATCAATTTGATGCATTTTTTGCAATTTATATAATTTTTCGTAACGAAGTATACGATTTGAATAGCTTTGTAACAGTAAGGTATGTGTATCGGAGCAATTACACAATCTGCATGCAAAGCGTGCAGAGACAGATTGTTTCTAGCAAGTATGTAAACACCATAAAATACACTTTCTTCTACTATAAACCTCATAAACCTATAAAAGCGGGATGTTATGAGGTGACAAGTTGATGTTGAGCAACGACCACCAGAAGTTTTCTGGAACTAGCAATTTGCAGTTGAGTTTAACTCATGACAGAAGCAGCAACTACCACCACCACACCCAGCTTAAACAAGTTTGAGAAATTCAAGGCAGAAAAAGATGGACTTGCCGTTAAGGCAGAAATAGAAAAATTTGCCTCTCTTGGCTGGGAGGCGATGGATGAAACTGACCGGGATCATCGTCTGAAGTGGATGGGCGTGTTTTTTCGCCCAGTCACTCCCGGCAAGTTTATGATGCGGCTGCGGATGCCTAATGGTATTCTCAGTTGCGAGCAAATGCGTGTACTCGCTGAAGTAATTCAGCGTTACGGTGATGACGCCTGCGCTGACATTACAACCAGACAGAATATCCAACTACGGGGTATCCGAATTGAAGATTTACCAAATATCTTTGATAAATTTCGTGCAGTTGGCTTAACCAGCGTGCAGTCAGGGATGGATAACGTCCGCAATATTACAGGTGATCCACTTGCTGGGTTAGATGCGGATGAATTGTTCGACACGCGAGAGTTGGTGCAACAAATTCAAGACATGATCACCAACCAAGGTGAAGGCAACCCTGAGTTTAGCAATTTGCCACGGAAGTTTAACATTGCGATTACAGGTGGACGCGATAATTCCGTTCACGCAGAAATCAACGATTTGGCTTTCGTTCCCGCCTTCAAAGAAGGACAAGGGGAAGAATCTGAACAAAAGTTCGGCTTCAATGTCCTCGTCGGGGGCTTTTTCTCTGCCAAGCGTTGTGACGCGGCTATTCCCCTGAATGCTTGGGTTCCTCCAGAGGATGTCGTCGCTTTGTGTAGAGCTGTTTTGGAAGTTTTTCGCGATCGCGGCTTACGCGCCAATCGGCAAAAATCACGCTTAATGTGGTTAATTGACGAATGGGGTCTTGAAAAGTTCCGTGCAGAAGTCGAAAAGCAGTTTGGTAAGTCATTGATCAGCGCAGCAGCGCATGACGAAATCGACTGGGAAAAACGCGACCACATTGGGGTATACAAACAAAAGCAACCAGGCTTGAACTACGTAGGACTGCACGTTCCTGTAGGGCGGTTGTATGCCGAGGATATGTTTGAAATAGCCCGTTTGGCCGAAGTTTACGGCAGCGGTGAAATCCGGATGACGGTTGAGCAAAACTTTGTGATCCCCAACATTCCTGATTCGCGTTTGGAAGTATTTTTAACAGAAGACTTACTGAATAAGTTTACAATAAACCCCAAACCGCTGACGCGATCGCTCGTTTCTTGTACAGGCGCACAATTTTGCAACTTTGCCCTGATTGAAACCAAAAACCGCGCCTTGGCAATGATTAAAGCATTGGAAGCGGAGTTAGAACTGACTCGTCCTGTGCGAATTCATTGGACAGGTTGCCCGAACTCCTGCGGACAACCGCAAGTAGCAGATATCGGCTTGATGGGCACCAAAGCTCGCAAAAATGGTAAAGCCGTGGATGGGGTTGATATTTACATGGGCGGTAAAGTTGGCAAGGAGGCACAACTGGGAACTTGTGTTACCAAAGGCGTTCCCTGCGAGGACTTGCAGCTAGTATTACGCGAACTCCTGATTGAACACTTTGGTGCACGCTTGCCACAACCAGCCACAGTCTAAAAGAATTCAAAATTCGCTCATTCAAAATTCAGAATGGTGAAGCTGAATGCTTACAAGCATCCTAGCTGGTTCCTGTCTGGAAATTAACAGCTTGGCACCATTCGTTTAGGGCAATTGCAACCATTGCCCCTAGATTTCTCTATGCAATTTTTCTGTTCTGTACTTGGGAAAGCTCAATGCTTAAAGGGTTATTGTCATTTAACGGTCGCTATCGCATCCTGCATCTCTCTTGGTTCGCCTTCTTTCTCACATTTGTTTGTTGGTTTAACTTTGCGCCCTTCGCTACAACCATTGGCAAGCAGCTTCATCTAGCGCCAGAGCAAGTTAAAACTTTGGGTATCTGCAACCTTGCCCTGACAATTCCCGCGCGAATCATCATCGGTATGCTTCTGGATCGTTTTGGTCCGAGAATTACCTACTCAATGCTGTTGATGTTTGCTGCTGTTCCCTGTTTGGCAACGGCGCTGTCACAGAATTTTAACCATCTTGTGATCAGTCGCCTGCTGATGGGAATTGTTGGCGCTGGATTTGTAGTCGGTATTCGGATGGTGTCGGAATGGTTCCCACCAAAGGAAATTGGAATTGCCCAAGGTATTTATGGTGGTTGGGGTAACTTTGGTGCTTTTGGGGCAGAGTTTACCCTCCCGACAATTGCGGTTGCTGCGAGCTTTTTGACTGGTGGCGCTTCCAACTGGCGGTTTGCGATCGCCCTCACGGGGATCATTTCTGCTATCTACGGCGTGATTTATTTCAATAGCGTCCAAGATACTCCTCCTGGCAAAGCTTACAAAAGACCTAAGAAAAATGGTGCCTTGGAAGTAACCAGTGTCAAAAGTTTCTGGGCAATGATTATCTCGAATTTTGGTTTGATTTTCGCCTTGGGTTTATTAGCTTGGCGTTTGGAACAAAAGAACATTCACTTTTTAAATCAGAGCCAAATGTATCTGGTTTGGGTACTGTTGGCAGGATTATTTGCTTACCAAACCTACAAAGCTTGGCAGGTTAACAAAGAACTTCTTATTGGCAAGAAAACTTACGCTTCCTCCGAACGCTATCAGTTTGGTCAAGTTGCTTTACTCGAATTCACTTACATAATTAGCTTTGGTTCTGAACTTGCAGCCGTTTCCATGCTGCCTGCTTTTTTTGAAAAAACTTTTGGTTTAGAACACGTGGTAGCTGGTATGATTGCCGCCACTTATCCCTTCTTGAATTTAATTTCTCGTCCCAGCGGTGGTTTAATTTCTGATAAGTTTGGCTCTCGTAAATGGACAATGACAATTATCAGTGCTGGCATTGGTGTTAGCTATTTGATGGCGCATTATATTAACGGCAGTTGGTCACTTCCAGTGGCAATTGCAGTCACTATGGTTGCCGCTTACTTTGCTCAGGCTGGTTGCGGTGCAACCTACGGTATTGTACCTCTGATTAAAAAGGAAGCTACTGGACAAATTGCCGGCAATGTAGGAGCTTACGGTAATTTTGGAGGCGTCGTTTATCTAACAATTTTCAGCTTAACCGATGCACCAATACTATTTACCACAATGGGTGTAGCTGCTCTAATCTGCGCTTTTATGTGTGCCTTCTTCCTCAAAGAACCAAAGGGTTCCTTTGCTGGTGCTTATGAAGGTGAATCACCAGAAGTAGCACCTCAAAATACTGGCATCTTAGCTAAGGAATAAGACGGAACGATTGATGCCTTAACCTGCATTTTTTGAACAAAATCTTTACATAAGCCTGGTTGAAGAGACTTTGAAACCGCAGCCTATAGCAGATAAATTATCTGTGTCCATCTGTGTCCATCTGTGTCCATCTGTGGTTTAATTTTCTCAACAATAGCTTTTTTAAGAAAATTCTGCTATTCATGAATTTTCTTAAAAAAGCTATTTAATAAGTCAAAAAAAGAGAAAATGTATCTGTAATAACATTTTAATTTTGTCAAATCATATTTAATTAAGTAGAAATACTTCTGCCAACGGTTACTGAGAATAAGTAAACCAGATTAAGTAAAGCTTGCTCACTAAAATTTAAGGTTTTCTCAATCAAGATTCGACAATTGTGTTATTGCTGTCAACTGAATAGAAAATGTTTGAAAACATAGCAATTTGATGAAATTGCTCTTCTACAAACTAAACATTTAAACAATTTATAAACATACATGGTGCTATTACCATGACGGAATTTACCAAAACCCTCTGTCCATACTGTGGTGTTGGCTGTGGGCTCGAAGTTTCTCCGCCAGCACAACATGGCAAAGCGACTCATCGAGATAGCCAAGGAAATCCGATTTGGCGCGTGCGAGGCGATAAAGCCCACCCTTCAAGTCAGGGTATGGTTTGCGTTAAAGGCGCGACGATCGCAGAATCGTTAGACAAAAACAGACTGCATTACCCAATGGTACGAGACTCTTTGGATCAGGAGTTTCGGCGCGTCAGTTGGGATGAAGCTTTTGATATAATCACCAACCGCATTCAAACTGTGCGCTTCACTCACGGACCAGAAGCTATATGTATGTATGGTTCCGGTCAGTTTCAAACTGAGGACTACTACACAGCTCAGAAACTCCTCAAAGGGTGTCTGGGAACCAATAATTTTGATGCTAACTCGCGCTTATGTATGTCCAGTGCTGTAGCTGGGTACATTCAAAGTTTTGGCTCGGATGGTCCTCCATGCTGTTATGAAGACTTGGAGTTAACTGACTGTGCGTTTTTAATTGGTACCAACACGGCGGAATGTCACCCGATTGTTTTCAATAGGCTGGAGAAATACCACAAAAAGAACCGCAAAGTCAAAATGATTGTGGTTGATCCCCGGCGCACACCCACCGCAGAAGCCGCTGATCTCCATTTAGCGATTCGTCCTGGTACAGATATCGACTTGTTGAACGGTATCGCTCACTTGTTGATGCGCTGGGGGTACATTGAGGCTGGATTCATTGACGACTGCACCACCAACTTTCCCGCCTACGCTGAGGTGATTCGCCACTATTCTCCAGAAGTGGTAGCTCATCAATGTGGAATCAGCGTTGAAGATTTAGAAACAGCAGCCAAATACTGGGGTCAATCTGGGCGGGTGCTGTCTCTATGGTCAATGGGCGTAAATCAGTCTTCAGAAGGTACAGCTAAAGTCAGAACTATCATTAACCTGCACTTAATGACCGGACAAATTGGCAAACCAGGAGCAGGACCTTTCTCGCTTACAGGTCAGCCAAACGCAATGGGAGGACGGGAAGCCGGAGGTTTGGCGCACTTGTTACCTGGTTATCGGGTCGTGAAAAACCCTCAGCACCGCGCAGAAGTTGAGGCTTTTTGGGGGCTGAAGCCAGGGCAAATTTCACCCAATCCTGGTCTGACGGCTTGGGATATGATTACTGGGCTAGAAAATGGGACTGTAGGGTTATTGTGGGTTGCTGCAACGAATCCTGCTGTAAGTATGCCGGATTTGGAGCGGACTAAGAAGGCTTTGTTGCGATCGCCCTTTACCATTTACCAAGACGCCTACTACCCCACAGAAACCGCTGCTTACGCTCACGTTCTGCTACCAGCTGCCCAATGGAGTGAGAAAACTGGCGTGATGACCAATTCCGAACGAATGGTCACGCTGTGTCCAGCATTCCGCCAACCTCCAGGAGAAGCGAAAGCAGATTGGGAAATTTTTGCAGAAGTTGGTCGTAGGCTAGGTTTTGTGCAAGAGTTTGCTTTTGCTAACTCATCTGAAGTTTACGCTGAGTTTGTCAAACTGACTGGCGATCGCCCTTGCAATATGACCGGGATCAGCCACGAGCAACTGGTGGCGCAAGGTCCCACACAATGGCCCCACCCGAAACAGAGGGGTGGGGAAGATGAGGGAGATAAGGGTGCCCCTAACTCCAAACGACTCTACACCAACCTCCGTTTCCACACCCCAGATGGACGCGCGCGCTTTGGGGCATATCACTCGCGGGGATTGGCAGAACCACCAGATCCTAATTATCCTTTTGTCTTGACAACTGGGCGACTTTATGGACATTGGCACACCCAAACACGCACTGGTCGAATTGAAAAAATTCGCTCTTTACATCCCGAACCGTTTATTGAGATTCATCCCCGTGATGCTGCACATTTAGGAATTACAGAAAATCAGTTGGTGGAAGTGCGATCGCGTCGGGGAAAAGCTAAATTTCCGGCGAAAGTCACAAGAGCGATCGCACCTGGTACAGTGTTTGTCCCTATGCATTGGGGTGCGCTGTGGGCTGACAATGCCGAAGCCAACGCCCTGACTCATCCAGAATCTTGCCCCGACTCACTGCAACCGGAGTTAAAAGCTTGCGCGGTGCAGCTAGTGCCAGTTACTGTTGATATTGAGTTGCGTAACCAAGTGTCATTGACTAGTGGATCTGTGAACTGATACATATAGATTAAGTAAGCGGACATAATGAAACGTAGGATGTGTTAGGCGCAGCCGTAACGCATCAATTTCTTGAACAGCATGGGTTACGCAATCGGGCTTTCCATCCTACGATGGTTCATTTTCATTCCACAAACCTACTTATTACTAGTTAAAATACAGGGCGGCTCGAATAGGAGAGTATATAGTCTTAAGTTGCGGCAGCCGTTCTGTATTTATTCTTTAGAAGCACATTTTAAAATCTTTATCCAGCAAGAGTTTCAGAAAGTCAAGAATGCAGGTGCTTCTTTCAAAAGTTGCGAGGGGGTTTAATACTTTTGAATGCGTGACTTCCCCCTCGTGGGGCGCTCACCGGAATGCACCTGAAAAATTGAATGTTATTTAAGCACTAAGTATTAAGCCTGAGGTGTCTGATTTACGATCAAAACCCCATAAGAAAATGTATCTTTATTTCGGCGCTTTTTAGTGAATCGTAGTTTACACGGATAGGTGCAAGATATCAATTAATCAATATTATATTATGCATTGAAAGAAGCATTATCAACTGTCACCCTAAGAATGTTAAGCTGCTAGAAATACACCAGAGTATGTTTGGCTATAAAAAGAATTAGTCAATCGTTAATAGTGTTTGTAATTCTTGACTATTGTGTCTTGATGGTCTCTTAGCTTGAGCTATGCAAAAGAAAAAAGTGCTCTTTAAACACAAAGGGCAAATCGACAAAACATCCTTTTTCCATCCTATAGATTTATCTTGGTGGTTTTTCTTTTTTCTTTTTGCTGTTGACTTTTTAATTCTTAGGGGGGTGCAGCAGATGAGGAAACTACTCAAGCGAGTTCAAGAAAGCCTCAAAGATGACATTTTCATGCACTTCATTGAAAACATAGAAGTGGTAGTATCCAAATTGCTATCTCTTTTTATGGTAGTAGTGATTGTGGCGGCAATTATTGATCTAGGATTTTTTCTTGTTAGAGAATTATTTGATACACCTCATGGTAAGTTTAACGCAATATTATTTGAAATATTTGGTTTATTCCTCAATATCTTAATTGCTTTAGAAATTTTAGAAAATATTACAGGTTATCTCAAAAAACACGTTTTACAAGTTGAATTAGTTATTGTTACTTCCTTAATTGCTATTGCTCGTAAAATTATTATTCTTGACCTAAGAAAAGTAACAGGTATTGATATCATCGGTCTGGGTATTGCCATTCTTGCTTTATCAATCAGTTATTTAATAATTCGGTACAGTAATCAAAAAAATTCTTAAATTGCAACAGAAACATATGACAGAATTCTTTGAATTTGAAGCAGATTTTGTTGATTCCCTGCGTTGTATACCGATGCAGGTACGCTGTAAACTTGATACTTGTGGCATCAAGTTAAAGTTATCTAATTGGAGCCATCTGACAAAAGCTGATCGTGAAGCTTTGGTTGAATTACCTTGCTCTACGGAAACCGAAATTCAAGCTTACAGGGAATATCTTCAGAACCTGATTCTACAACGTATTGGTACATCGGCTGCCGAATTGCCAATTGAACCGCATCCCGCGTGGTTGGATACTAACATACCAATAAACCTTCAAGAAAAAGCCAAAGAATTTGGTGTAACACTTTCGCCTCAACAATGGGCAGAATTAACTCCCCTACAACGTTTTGCCCTGATTAAACTCAGCCGTCCTAGTCATGAAAATCAAAATTTTCCCAAAGCTTTGAAGGAATTCCATTTGATTTAAGTTGGATATAGCAGCCCTAAATGATTTGTGAAAAAACAAGATCCCCGACAACTTTGGCGAAGTCGGGGATCTGAAAAACCCTTAAAAGACAAAGAGTTTTAACCAGATTTAACAGGTTTTAGCTAAGGAACCAAATTTCTTTACTGGCTTAAGTCAGTGCAATTTCACTCTAGAATAAATTAGTATTCACAAATAACTAATGACGAATTACTAAAGACAGAGGATATCAAAGGAATGGCAGCTAAAAAAATTTTGATGCTTGTTGGAGACTATGTAGAAGACTACGAAGTTATGGTTCCCTTCCAAGCTTTGCAAATGGTGGGACATACCGTTCATGCAGTTTGTCCGGACAAAAAAGCTGGAGAAAAAGTTAGAACTGCTGTCCACGATTTTGAAGGTGACCAAACTTACAGTGAAAAACCCGGTCATAACTTCGCTCTCAATGCCTCTTTTGCTGAGGTACAAGCCGAAACCTATGATGCCTTGGTCATTCCTGGAGGACGCGCACCTGAATATATTCGCCTCAATCAGCAGGTGCTAGAAATTACCCGCCACTTTGCCCAAGCAAACAAGCCCATTGCTGCTATTTGCCACGGTTTGCAGTTGTTGGCTGCGGCTGATGTTTTGCAAGGCAAGAACTGCACTGCTTACCCTGCCTGTGGTCCCGATGTGTGGCGTGCTGGTGGTACTTATGTGGATGTAAGCGCCGATGAGGTTGTTGTTGATGGTAATTTAGTAACAGCACCAGCTTGGCCTGCTCATCCCCGTTGGTTGGCAGAATTCCTCAAGGTACTTGGCACTAAAATTGAGCATCTAGAACTGGCTGCTGTTTAACAGTTACCAGTTATCAGTTATCAGTTACCAGTTGTCAGTTGACAATTAACAATTAACAATTAACAGTTCACTGTCCACTGTCCACTATCCACTGCGGCTGGTACTGTTCACTGTTTTAAGGGTGTGGTCAACAGGGAATTGAACATGGTGATCGCTCAGTTGTACTGCAATGAGTTTTAGTGGCGATAGCTTCGCTGCTGCGCGGAGCGTAGATCGCTACTGTGCTTAATAATTCTCCATTTCTAGCAGCTTTTAGAGCTTACAGAAGCGCTCGTCCTCAAGACCGAGCCAATAAGTGCTTCGGGCGTAGGACGCGCTGAGCGCAAAGCGGCAGGTAATCAAGCAGATGGGAAAACAGAAAATTTCCATATAATAACTAGTTATGCTGTTAGACAATCAGTGAAGGCATTGCTTCAAACCTATCTGTGGAGCAATAGACAATCATGAGCACTTTCTCCAAGCAGGTCTTGGAGCAACTTTATGAAAGGTATTTGAAGCATGAATTTTGGACTGAATGGAAAAGTTGCGATCGTCACAGGTGGTAGTTCCGGGATTGGTCGAGCGACCGCAGTTGCTTTTGCTCAAGCGGGGGCCTCGGTTGTTGTAGCAGCGCGGCGTACTCAAGAGGGGGAAGAAACCGTTCGTCTCGCCAAAGATGCAGGTGGTGAAGCTCTATTTGTGCAAACTGACGTGACAAAAGCGGAGGATGTGGAAGCACTAGTCGGCAAAACGCTAGCTAGGCAGGCGGGAGTCCCCACACCATAATTTTTAATTTGGTGTGGCGGTG